>JAFDVU010000300.1 GCA_018268835.1 Acidobacteriota bacterium
ACTGTCCCGCGGCGGCGGTACTCCAGGCAGTGAAGCCATCGTTGGCCAGCCCCACTTGCCGGGTGGATGGCGAGTAGGAGAGCAGGCAATTGTTGGCGGCGCTGGTGATGTTGTTGTTGAACCAGATCCAGACAGCGCCGATGTCGGACACGCCGAGCGGATCGGCAGCAACTACCCGGAACGTCTGCGTGACACCGCTGCCCGAGCTTGGCGTCACCGACACTGCAGTGCCCGCCCCGGAAGGCGCCGGGACGGTCCACGTCCCCATGGTCTGCCATCCGCTGTTGACGGTGGCGATCACGTACTCACGGACCTGCCATGTCCCTTGGAAAGCCGGTTTGAAGGTCACGGGGAAGTTGACGGTAATCTGAGTGCCGCTCACAACCGCGGTGGCCCCGGCGGCGTTCACACTGCACTGGCTGTTCTCCAGGATACGCGCCTGTCCGGCGGGAGCCAGTGCCCAGGTAGTGAAGCCATCGTCGGCCAGCGCCACCTGCCTTGTGGACGGTGTGTAGGAGAGCAGGCAGTTGTTCGCCGCGCTGGCGATATTGTTGTTAAACCAAAACCAGATGCCGCCGATGTCGGACGCGCCCAGCGGATCCGACGCCACCACCTGGAAGGTCTGCGTGGCCCCGCTCCCCGAATTGGGCGTCACGGAAACCGCAGTGCCCCCCGTGATCGGCATAAGCACTGTCCAGGTTCCGCGGGACTGCCATCCGGTGGACCCCGCCCCTCCCGTGGACGCGAGATAGATGGTTTTGCCTCCCGCAAACCCGGTGCGGAAGGAAAGGGCCAGGGTCAGGGTCAGGGAATTGCCAGACACGGAGACCGCCGAGCCGGCGCCGGCCAAACTGCACTGATTGTTCTGCTGGGAACCCGTACCCGGTGTGATGGTGGACGCCGGCGCAGTTCCCGAATCGGTGAGCAGGGCCAGGGTGTTGGCCGCGCGATTGTAAACTACGGAACAGGCCGTCGAAGTGGAGGCCGAGGAATTGATCAGTACCGACACGGTGTTGATGTCCCCGACCCCGGCCTGGTCGCTGACCAGGAATGAGAAACTCTGCGAGGCGCCGCTGCCCGAGGAGGGACTGACCGACACCGCGGAGAGAGTGAACGCCACAGTCCAGGCGCCCCTGCTTTGCCATCCAGTGCTCCCGTAAGGACTCACCGCGTTCAGGTACACCGTCCTGGCGCCCGAGAAAGCGGGCAGAAACGAAATCGCCAGGTTCATGGTGAGCACGTTGCCGCTCAACACAACGGTCGATCCGGCGCCGCTCAGTACACACTGGCTGTTCTGCTGCGAGCCGGATCCGGGAGAGATGGTGGCGGCGGGCATCGCGCCCGCATCGGTCAGCAGGGCTAGGGTATTGGCCGCCCGATTGTAGATGACCGAGCAGGCGCCCGCGGCGGACGCGGTGGAGTTGATCAGGATGGATGCGGTGGTGAGATCGTTCGCCCCGGCGTCGTCGGAGAACTGCAGGCCGAAGGTTTGGGCCGCGCCGGACCCGGAGGCTGGGGCGACCGAGACGGCGGCCACGTTGAAGCTCACCGTCCAGGCTCCCTTGGCCTGCCACCCGGTACTGCCGGAGGACGCGGACGAGCTCATGTAGACCGTTTTGGGTCCACCATAGGGCCCCAGGAAAGTCAGCGAAACGGCTGCTGTGAGAAGGTTACCGGACAGGGTGACGCTGGAGGAGGCTCCGTTCAGCCGGCACTGGCTGTTTTGCTGGGTACCGCTGCCTGGCGGCAGCCCGAGCCCGGGGCTGGTGCCGGCATCGGTCAACAAGGACAGGGTGTTCTGTGCGCGGTCATAGACCACCGCGCAGGCGTTGGCGGCGGAAGGCGACCCGGCGATGAGCAGGCTGACGCTGGTAAAATCCGCCGCTCCCGCCGCGTCCGATGCCACCAGTGTGAACACCTGGGAAGCGCCGCTGCCGGAGGCCGGAGCCACCCCGGCATTGACCGGCGCCGTGCTGAACCTGAACTTGGCGACGAAGGCTCCGAAATTTCCTGCGTTGAAGGATTGATAGGCGTTGACCAGGGGGAAGTTGGTGGAGAGGGTCCAACCGGTGACATAGACATTGCCGGCCGAATCCACCGCGATGCCGGATGCAGCGTCGGAGCCGTTCCCCCCCAGATAGGTCAGGAACGCCGGAGCACCGCCCGCGGGCGGAATCCTGGCGACGAACGCGTCGTAGTCACCGCCGCCGGCGGGCTGGGTCGCGCCTGCTACAGGCAGGTCGACGGAATAGCTGTAGCCGGCCACGAACGCAGACCCGGCCGAATCCACGGCAATGGATGTGCCAGTGTCGCCGCCGGTTCCGCCGAGGTAACTGGAGTAGGCGATGGCGCCGGCGACGGTGATCTTGGTGACAAAGGCATCCAGGCTACCCAGCCGGGCACTGGAGAACGGTGCGGCCAGCGGGAAATCGGCCGAACTGGTCACACCCGTCACATAGGCGTTGCCGGATGCGTCCAACGCGATCCCCTGGGCTACTTCGGGGTAGGCCACCGTGCCCGCGGTGCCCCCGAGATAGGTCCCCAGTTCGAGCGAATTGCCGTCCGGGGACAGCCGCGCCACGAAGGCGTCCTGCCCGCCGGCGTTCGCACCCTGTGCCGCGGCGGCAGTCGGGAAATCGAGGGAATAGGTTGACCCCGCGATCCAGGCGGCGCCACGCGCGCCGATTGCCACGGCCGCCCCGTGATCGTCGCCGCCGCCGCCCAGGAAGGTGCTGTAGACCAGGTTCTTTCCATCCGCGCTGAGCTTGGCCGCGAAGGCGTCCTGCCCGCCACGGATGCTGCGCTGCATGCCGGTGGCGGGAAAGGCAAACGAGGTCGTATCCCCGGTCACGTAGGCGCATCCGGCGCTGTCCACCGCGATGCCGTTGACCGTGTCCGACCCGTTGCCGCCCAGATAGGTGCTATAGACCATCGTGTTGCCCGCTGGATTCAGCTTCAGCACAAATCCGTTCTTGGCACCCAACAGCCTGGCCTGCAGCGGATTGCGGGTGGGAAAATTCCGTGAAGTGGTGGACCCGGCGACGTAGGCCGAGCCCGCGGCGTCGACCGCGAGGGCGAAGGCGCGGTCATCGGCAACCCCACCGATATAAGTCGCATAGGTCAGCCCGTCGCCGGTCGCGTTCAACCGTGCCACGAATACGTCGTTCCCACCTCCGCTGAAAGTCTGGGCCGCGTTCACCCGGGGGAAGTTATACGAATCTGTGAATCCGGCGACGAACGCCTCCCCGGCGGCGTTCACCGCGATCGAGGTGGCCGTGTCGAACCCGGATCCGCCCAGCAGCGTGCTGTAAGAGAGGACCGGGTCGATGACCAGCGCACGCGTGGGGTCATAGTTGCCCAACTCGAAACCGACAGAGCCATCGGCATGTATGCGATATGCTCCACGGATGGTGACCCGTCGTCCGCCGGAATCCTGGTACACCAGCGGCGCATGTTCCCTCAAAGGACGGCCCTCCAGCGGGATCACCAGCGAACCATCCGCATCGAGCCTCACGGCAACGTTCGGGTACTCGATGCGGATGCGCGCGGGATCGGCCCCGGGCGCCACGACGAACTCGGATTTCAGTTGGGGCCCTTCGCCGGCGTAGTGCAAATCGATTCCCGGGTACAGCCCCCGGTACCGCACACCACCGTAGATCGGTACCCCTGTGCGCCACTGCGCGGGATCCCCGGTGAGGAAGTTGGCGTGGCCATCCTGGGGTGACTCCGCCTCGAGCCCCGCCCCGGCCGCACCCTGGAACCGCACCCGCAGGGCGCTCGCGCGGGCCCGCAGCAGGACCTCCCCGGGGGCGAAATAGACCGTCAGCCCCGGGCTTTTCGCCATGAATCGAACGTTGGGAGGCCCTTGTCCCGCGTTGGCCACGAACATCAACGGGATTGACCTGCCGTCGGCAGCGCACATGAACGATGCCGTTGCCATCGAAAGCGCTATTACCGGTGGGAGCTTCATCAGTTGATATTTCGGCGGACCAGGGGCATTCCTTTAGTCCTCCGGCATCTCCTGGCAAAGTTCAGGTCCTGGAAGAGTGCGACGGTCCGGTTGCGAGTTCCCTAACGGGAGGAAACCGTACCGCCAACTAGCCTGGTATTAACTGTCGGTTTAGTACTGTACTGTGGGGTATTTTCTGTGAAATTCCATCGTCATCTGTAGTACCCTTAGAGGGAGTTTGGGGGG
>JAFDVU010000301.1 GCA_018268835.1 Acidobacteriota bacterium
GGAGTTCGCTGCAATTCATCGCCACGTCCTTCACCTTATCGCAATCGCGACGGCGGAATCTCTTCGCCGAAGCCGCCGATGCGGTCGCGCGCGTGGCGGATCGCGAGTCTTCGGAGCAATTCACGTGCCGCGAAGAGCGCGCATGCAACCCGAAACAGGCCGAAAGAGGTCGCGCGCGCATTTTTTTCTTGACATTGACTCCAAAGAACCTTATATATGAATCACATTGCGATTTTCTCAATCGCAAAATTTGATGTTAGGGAGAATCAATCGATGAAGAGCGCAACCAAGAAAGCCGCCCCGAAGAAGAAAGCTGCTCCGAAGAAGAAGAAGTAGCTTGGGCGCGCCCGTATAGGGCACAACAGGTTCCACTCCAAGGCCCCGGTTTTCCGGGGCCTTTTTCATTTTTCAGGCACGTCTCTCCGATTTGGATCCCACCTCTGGAGCAACACGCGGAAGGTCTCTCCCATGCCGAACAGAAGCTGCTTGAGCTGCCCGCGGCGGCGCGCCGCATCGCCGGCATCGCCCAGTGCGGAAGAGAACTGATCGGCTTCGCCCGCGGTGAGCAGCATGGAAGCCAGGGTTTCAAAGCGCTCGGTCGCGAAGCCGCGCGCTTCGAAGAGTTCGCGCAGCGCGCTGAAATTCACATGCGCGGTGATGTCGCGTTCTCCGGGCGCGTGCAGCACGTCGTCGAGCGCGGCGTGCCTGCGGTAGCCCATCAGAGTGCCGCGCGGGAAGCGGATGCTCTCTTCGCGAGTGAAGCCGTAATCGATAGTTAACACCCAGCCGTCGTCGAGCGCGCCGGCGATGCGCTCGACCCAGGGTTGGAGCGGCGGCACTTCGCAGCAGCGTCCCTCTTGCGGGGGCGGATAGAAGCGCCGGAGATATTCTTCCGCGGCGGAATCCACCGCGGGTCCCGAGATCCAATGAAACGTTTCGCCTTCGAAAGTCACTAGAAGTTCGCGGAACGCGCCGTCCTCGTATTTCACCGCGCGGACCGGCAGTGCATCGAAGAACTCGTTGGAGAATACGACGCCGCGGAAGCCGCGCGGGATCTCGCCGCCGTCGATATCCACCGGACAGTAGCGCCACGGCGAGAACGCCTGAGCCATCTCGCGCCGTCCGGCGCCGAGTTCGACGACTGTGAAGTCCGGCGGATCGCCTAGAGCGCTCGCCAATTGGCGGATGCGCTGCGCCACCAGGATGCCGAAGACCGGCTGCAGTTGTTCGGCGGTGAAGAAATCGCCGTGGATGCCGAACGGGTCATGCGGGCGGCGATAGTAGCCGTGCTCGGGATGGTAGAGGGCGGCGTCCATGAAATCGCGGAACGGGATGGGTCCCTCTCGCGCGATGCGGGCGGCGAGGAGCGAGGCGAGCGGAGTCACGGGCGCACTTCCCGGGACTGCGGCGTACGCAGGAACAGTTCGACCAGATAATCGTGCATGCAATCGTAGAGAAATCGCTGGAAGGTCCAGGGAAACTGCGGGTGTTCGAGGTCGCGCGGGTGCAGGGGCGCGTAGTAGGTGTGGACGCCGGCGATGGGATCCTTGAGGGCGATCACGAGTTCGACGCCCCCGTTGTTTTCGCGGGCGGAGAAGGCCAGGAGCGCGTGTTCGTAGCGGGCGATTTCGGCCTGCACCTTCTCGAGCGGCGTCACGGACCTATGCTAGCGTGAAATCGATGAGCCTGCCTCCAACGGTGCGCGTGAAGCTCAGCTCGGAGGCCGCCGAGGCGATTTCGCTGACCCCGGTGGTGGTACGGGAGTTCGCCATCCGCGACCTGATGGAGCAGATCCTCGGGGTGACCGGCAAGGACGAGGCGCGCATCGGCGAACTGCTGCTGCGCGGAACCATGGTGAGCGGCGCATCGCGCTTCCGCTGGCAGGGATGGGCGGTGGACGAGGCGGCGCTGCGCGAACTGCTGGCCACGTTTCCCGATCCCGACCCGTCGCGGATGTTCGCCGCGGCGAACTGCCTTCGCGCCGTGCTGCGCGGCGGGCGGCAGCCGATCGAGTTGCCCCGGGATGCCGCCTCGCGCAAGGGAATGTTTCAGCGCGCCAACTTCTGGGACGCACTGATGCGGGTGGTGGCCGCGGGGTCGTCCGGCTATGCGGGATATTCCTACCGCGAGCGCTGCGATCGCTACGTGCGCGAACTGAGTCACGCCGAGGCGGAAGAGATTCGCGCCGCCGCTGGGAGCGTACAGTACAGTACGGTGCGCGAGCGCATCCTCACCACGGGCTTCACGCAGGTGGAACTTTTCGTGGCGCGGTAAGCGCGCGCCCCGGCGCTACTCTTCCGGCGCTTCGCCGGTATCTTCGGCGCGGTTTTCAAACTTGGTCTGGGCGTGCAGGAACACCAGGTTCACGGTACCCACCGGGCCGTTGCGCTGCTTGGCCACGATCAACTCGGCGAGTCCCTTGAGGTCCTCGCGGTCGCGGTTGTACACTTCCTCGCGGAAGATGAACCCGACCACGTCGGCGTCCTGCTCGATCGAGCCGGATTCGCGCAGGTCGCTGAGCACTGGGCGGTGGTCGCCCTGGCGGGTTTCCACGGCGCGGCTCAACTGGGAGAGCACGATCATCGGCACGTTGAGTTCCTTGGCCATCAGCTTGAGGCCGCGGGAGAGGGCGCTGACTTCCTGGTTGCGGTTCTCCACCCGGCCGCGGCTGCTCATGAGCTGCAGGTAGTCCACGATCACCAGCCCCAGCCGTCGCTCGGAGTTGAGGCGGCGCAGCTTGGCGTGCATGTCCATGAGGTGAAGGCTTGCGGTGTCGTCGATGTAGAGCGGGGCTTCGGCGAGTTCCATGAGCGCGTGGTTGAGCTTGCGGCGCTCCTCTCCGGAGAGATACCCCATGCGGAAGCGCTGGCTGTCCACGCGGGCTGTGGCGCAGAGCATGCGGGTGAGCAGCGACTCCTTGGACATTTCGAGCGAAAAGACGGCCACGGTCTGCCGGTTTTTCAGCGCGACGTGCTGCGCGATGTTCAACGCGAAGGCGGTTTTTCCCATCGAGGGGCGGGCGGCGAGGATGAAGAGGTCGCCCGGATGCAGCCCGCCGGTCATTTCGTCCAGCTTGAGGAAGCCGGTGCCGATGCCCTTGACCCGCTTGCTCGGATCGAGGAATGCCTGGATGCCGCCCTCGTAGCTTTCCAGGATTTGCGCCGGGCTGAGCAGTCCGCTCTTGACCTGCTCTTCGCCGAGTTTGAGCAGAGTCTCCTCGGCGCCGGCCAGGATTTCGTCAGGCGCCTCCTCGCCCATCATGGCGCGGTTGATCATGTGCTGCGAGGCGAAGATGATGCGCCGCAGGACCGCCTTGTCCTTGACCAGGCGGATGTAGCTCTCCAGATTCGGAACCTGGGGCAGCCCATCGTCGAGGGAGACCAGGTAGCTCAGCCCGTCGCAGGATTCGAGTTCGTTGTACTTCATGAGCTCGTTGGCCAGGGTGATCCGGTCGATGCGCTCGCCGCGTTCGTTCAGTTCGCCCATGCGGCGGTAGATGCGGCGGTGCTTCTCCAGGCTGAAATCCTCGGCTTCGAGGGAGCTTGCGGCCTGGATGTAGAAGCTGTCGTCGAGCAGGATCGAGCCCAGCACGAAACGTTCGGCGTCTACGTTAACGGGGAGACCTTTCTCGGCGGTGTTGGGCGTGGACATGAAGCTAATGACCTAGGCTAATGGGTCGATTCATGGCGATTCAACGGACAAAACGTTCTCGCCCGAACATGTCTGTGCACGGACGAAGTCTCTTTACACAGCGCAGTTACCGCTTCGTTTTCACACGGATCCACAGGTTTTCCAACGTGAACGGCGAAACATGCCTGCTCAATTTTGTTTTACCAAAAAAGGGGCGACCGCAACCGGCTCTTTCGCTCATAATCGCTAAACAGACCTCCCGCCGCACATGGGAGGCGAAGAAAGGGAACCGGCACCATGCCTGAGTGGCTCGTAACGACCAAAATGTGGCACGACATCTTCGTATTGGAGGCGCCGCTATTCGAAAAGGTACTGCGCCCGATCTGCGTGTACGTCTTCCTAGTGATCGCGCTGCGCATTTTCGGCAAGCGCGAACTGGCGCAACTCAACCCCTTCGACCTGGTGGTGCTGCTCAGCCTCTCCAATACCGTGCAGAACGCCATCATCGGCAACGACAACTCGATGTCCGGCGGGATGCTGGGCGC
>JAFDVU010000302.1 GCA_018268835.1 Acidobacteriota bacterium
CGGCATTCCCCTACCAGAGCGTAATTCCGAAACCACGCGCTACGCCAACCCCGCCAGCGCCGCCGCCGGTTCGGCAATCGACTGGAAGCGCACGATCAGCGCCGCAGGCTGATGCTTCATCGACGCCAGCGGCATGAACCCCGCCTCCAGCAGCGTCTCCGCATCGCGCTCGCTCATCAGCACCTCCGCGCAAGGCTTCGCCGTGGGCTCGCCATCCTCCCGGTACACGTGGATCGGCAACCCGTCGATGCGGCGCACCAGCCGCTTCGCCAGGTCCCACCGGTAGACCAGGAACGACTGCCCGATCAGTTGCGCGCAGAAGAACGCCGGATTCCCCCACAAATAGCAGGCGTGCTCGCTCACCGGCATCTCCTCGAACGGGAAACTCTCCACCGGAGACGTGTCCTTGCCGTAGGGCAGCCGCAGCAGGAATCGCGGTAACGCCAGGCCGATCCAGCGAGCCGCGGCCGAGTGCCGCAGTTGCGTCCACGCCGGGTCGGGATCGCCTTCGGGCGGACGAGCTTCGGCGATGAACGGGGCTCCGGCGGATCGCGCCAGACCGGCCAGCCGCGCCAGCACGCGGGCGTCGAGTTCGCTCTGGCCGAACGCATAGTTGCCGGCGATCATGCCCCAGGGCCCCTTGCGCGCCAGTTCCGCGCGTAGCGCATCGAAGTGCGCGATCACCTCCGGCAGCGAGAGATCCAGCAGGTAGACCTTCAGGTCTTCGCCGGTATCGAGCGCGCGCACCAACTGGAACACGGCCCGCCAGGCGGCTTCGATAGCCTGCATCCGCGGATGGTGCAGAATCTCACGCATCATCTCCGTGGCCAGGGCGTTGCGCCGCGCCTGCTGTTGCTGCTGGGCGGGCGTTTCCCGCGGTACGGTGCTGCCTAACGAGACGCGGCGGATGAACGCCGCCAGATCGTTGGCGTCCTCCGCCGTGGCGGGGCGCGTGCGCTCGGTCTCCTCGGCCATCATCTGGTCGAGCAGTCCCCCGCCGGCGGCGGCGCGTGCCGCCGGAGCCGGGGGCGGCGGTGGCGGGGTGGCGGCCCTGGCAGCCAACCGGTCCAGGTCGGCGAACAGCGGCACGGCACGGTAGATGCGGTCGGGATGGAAGTCGTCGAGTTCGCGGAACGCCAGGTTCATGCCGTGCAGATCCACCCGGACGCCGCAGCGCTCCATCGCTTCGTCGATGTTGTCGCGGTCGACGGGTTGCGGCGTGAGCGAGGGCGCCGCCGCGTCGCGCCAACCGCGGCCGCTGAAGTCGCCCACCAGCAGGATGCGGAACGGCCGATCCGGATCCAATGCCACGGCCAGCGGCGATTCCTCGGTTCCCAGATTGACGTCGGCGTACGTTGAGCCTGCAACTCGCGCCATAATCTGTCTCCTTTCCCAACACTGTCGGCGCCTCTTATCGAAGCACGGCTGGGGCAAAATCGCAACACCCGGGTAACGGTACCGTCTTCCGGCGAAACCGTTGTGCTTCGGTCTCCAAAAATGATATTGTGAATCCCCAAGGCGATGAATTCGCGCCTTACTCTATAGCGCGACGCAAAGTCGCCGGCATTTCCGAGGGACTTGACATGGCGGAAAGTTTACAGCACAAGCTGGACAGAGTACGTTCCCCGCGCGTCCACATCACCTACGATGTGGAGACGGGCGGCGCAATCGAGAAGAAAGAACTTCCCTTCGTAATGGGCGTGTTCGGCGACTTTACCGGCATGCCGGAGGAGCCGCTGCCCCGGCTGAAGGATCGGAAGTTCGTGGAAATCAACCCGGACAACTTCGACACCGTTTTGGGCGCAATGAAGCCGCACTTGAGCTTCTCGGTGGAGAACAAGATCAGCGACGATCCCGAAGCCGGACAGCTCAAAGTGGACCTGCGCTTCCGCAGCATGGAAGACTTCGAACCCACGCAAGTGGCCCGCCAGGTGAAGCCGCTGAAGGAACTGCTGGATCTCCGTACCCGCCTTTCCGACCTCCGCGGCAGCCTGCAGGGCAACGACAAGCTCGACGAGTTGCTGCAGTCCGCGCTGCGCGACGGCGAGAAACTGGACAAGCTGAAGGGCGAGATCGAGCAGGGCAAGGGAGGTGGCAATGAGTAACGAAGTCAAGAAGGCCGCCGCCGGCGCCGCGAAAACGGAGACCACCGAGGTATCTCTGCTCGACCAAATCGTCGAGCAGGGGCGCCTCGCGCGCGATCCCGAAGCCCGGCAGCGCGGCAAGGACCTGGTCAAGGAATTCGTCTCCCAGTTCCTGGAAGGGTCCATGACCCTCTCCCGCGACTCCGAGGCGATGATCAACGCGCGCATCGCGCAGATCGATCACCTCATCTCCCTGCAGTTGAACGAAGTCATGCACCACGCCGCGTTCCAGAAGCTTGAAGCAAGCTGGCGCGGTCTCAGGTATCTTCTGGATCACTCCGAAACGGGTGAGAACATGAAGATCAAGGTGTTCAACTGTTCCAAGAAGGAACTGCTCCGCGACTTGCAGCGGGCCAGCGAATTCGACCAGAGCGCGATGTTCAAGAAGGTGTACGAAGAAGAATTCGGCATCTTCGGCGGCCATCCATTCGGCGCTCTGATCGGCGACTACGAGTTCGGCAAGGGACCGGAGGACATGGAACTCCTCGAGAAGGTGTCGCAGGTGGCCTCGGCCGCTCACGCGCCCTTCCTGACCGCCGCCGATTCCAGCCTGTTCAACCTGGACAATTTCACCGAACTCGGCGCGCCGCGCGACTTGGCCAAGATCTTCGACACTACCGAATACGCCAAGTGGAAGAGCTTCCGCGCTTCGGAAGACTCGCGCTACGTGGCGCTCACCGTACCGCACACGCTGATGCGCGAGCCGTACGGGAAGGCCACCCGCCCTGTGGATGAGTTCGACTACGAAGAGGGCGTGGACGGCACCGACCACAGCAAGTACCTGTGGGGCAACGCCGCATGGGCGCTGGGATCCCGCATCACCGAGTCCTTCGCGCAGTACAACTGGTGCGCGACCATCCGCGGCGTGGAAGGCGGCGGCAAGGTCGAGGGGTTGTGCGTGCACAACTTCCGCACCGACGATGGCGATATCGCCATGAAGTGCCCCACCGAAGTGGCCATCACGGACCGCCGCGAAAAGGAACTCGCCGACCTGGGCTTCGTCCCGCTGGTGCACTGCAAGAACACCGATTACGCGGCGTTCTTCAGCGTGCAGAGCGCGCAAAAGGCCAAGAAGTACGATACCGACTCGGCCACGGCCAACGCCCGTCTGGCCACCAACCTGAGCTACATCCTGGCGATCTCCCGTTTCGCGCACTACCTCAAGGCCATGATGCGCGACAAGATCGGCAGCTTCATGAGCCGCGTGGAGTGCGAGGCGTTTCTGAACCGCTGGATCCAGGGTTACGTGATCGATTCCAGCGCGCCCGCCGACGCCAAGGCCAGCCACCCGCTCTCCGAAGCGCGCGTGGACGTGCTGGAGGTGCCAGGTAAGCCCGGCGCCTACCGCGCGGTGGCGTTCCTCAAGCCGCACTTCCAACTCGACGAGTTGAGCGTCTCGATGCGCCTGGTCGCGGACCTGCCGCCCCCCGCTTCTTCGTAAGGCAGGCGGAATCAATTGGAATCGGGGCGCGCGCTTACCGGTGCGGTGCGCGCTTTCTCGCCGAGGGGTGCACCGCCAATCATAGGAGGGACGTGTCGATATGCCAGCAGATAATTTCTTATGGTTCCCCGAGGCCGCCAAAGGCGGCAATCTGACGGGTAAATCCAGTAAGCCGGAAGGCGAAACCACGGACAAATTCTTCGCGGGCAAGAAGGCCCTGGAAATTCTGTCCTTCAGCTTCGGCGTGGCGCAGGCCCAGACCGTTGGATCACAAACCGGCGGCGCCAGCGCGGGTAAGTCCAGCTTCGAGGAATTCACCGTCGAAAAGGCGGTGGATCTCGCCAGTGTGCCGCTCTATGTGGCCTGTGCGGCGGGCGCGCACTTTCCTACCGTCTGCCTGGCCATCCGCAAGGCCGGCGGCAGCAACCTGCTCTACCTGCAGTACATCTTCCGAATGGTCTTCGTGACCGGCATCAACTGGAACGGCGGCGGTGGCGATGAGGCTCCCAAAGAGAGCGTGAAGTTCCG
>JAFDVU010000303.1 GCA_018268835.1 Acidobacteriota bacterium
TGCCGCCCGTCTCCGGACGGCGCGCCTTGCTGAAGGCCGAACTCGATGCCCTTGCTCCGGCTCAACGCCCGCCATTCGGCTTCTGGCCTCAACGGATCGGGTGGCGGCGATGGGCAATCGCAGTGGCCGCCGGCGCCTGCGCCCTGGCCCTGATGTTTGTCGTGAATTCGCACCGCCGGTCTTTGCGGCGCGACCCGTCGATGTACGCTGGCTTCATCCCGGTATCCGTTCCGGCTCCCGCCATCACCCCAGGGGTTGCCCGGGCGGCCAGTCGGGATCAGTTGTGCCGGGCGAATCCGGGAAAGAACCGGGACGTCCCCGCCGTCCTTCGCCGGAAAGCCTTCGCCATGTACGGAATCCCCGATGCCGATCCGAAAGCGTATGAAGTAGACTATCTCATCACGCCGGCGCCCGGCGGCTCCGATGACATCGCGAATCTCTGGCCGCAATCCTACTCCTCGACCGTCTGGAACGCGCGCGTCAAAGACGCGCTGGAGGGCCGCCTTCGCGACCTGGTGTGTCGCGGCTATCTGGATCTGGCTACCGCGCAGCGCGAGATTGCGACGGACTGGATTGCGGCGTATAAGAAGTGTTTCCGCACGCAGAGTCCCGATCCCCAATAGCGTCCGGCACGCCCGCCACCTGACATCCCACAACCTTGCCGCCCCCGCGCTCGACCTTCCTCAGCGGGCGCGTGAACTCGCTTGCCCTTGAACGTATTCGGGTCAGGCACTGATGCCTCGTTCACGACTGCATCGAGCTGCACCACCCATCAGGAACGGGCGTGTCACATCAAATTGCCTACTCAGTCCGTCAGATGGATGCCCGAAGCTGCTCCACGCGGTCATCGATCCCCGGTGCAATTCCCGGTCACTGTGATTACCATGAACGATGAATGGCCACCATACTCCAGGATCTTCGCTTCGCTCTCCGTCAAAGCCGCCGATCTCCAGCCTTCTTCCTGGCTGCCACGCTGCTGATCGCCGGCGGTGTCTCCATGAGCACGGTCGCCTTCTCGCTGATCGACGCGATAATTCTGCGGCAGTTGCCGGTCCGCGACCCGGAGCGCCTCGTTCAATTGTTCGAGATCCATCCTCGCGTTCCGGCTCGCTCCTACTTCGAATACGGCCTGCTGCGTAATCTCCGCGAGCACTCCTCCACTCTCGCGGAGGTGGTCGGCCAGATGGAGATGACGGCTCCAATCACCCACGGTCGAACAGTCGAGCGCATCCATCCTTACAGTGTCACGGATGACTACTTTCGCTCGCTGGGCGTCCCTTCTGCTCTGGGCCGCGTGCTTACGACAGGCGACCAACTGGTTGCAGTGCTTTCCGATGCGTATTGGAGGCGCAGTTTTGGTGCCGACCCGAAGGTGATCGGCCAAACCATTCGGCTGTATAACCGGCCGTTTACGATCGTCGGAGTTGCGCCGCCGTCGTTTGGGGGCACGGTCATCGATACGAGTGCCGATTTGTGGATACCCACGCGCAATTCCTACAACTTTCTGGAGCTCCCCTCGGTCCATGTAGACGCTGAGTATGTCAACGAATCCTTCACGGAGATCGTTGGCAGGTTGCGTCCGGGAACAACACTGGAGCAGGCGCAGGCGGAAGCCACCCTGTTTTGGAGCCGCTACAACCGGGAGGCGAATCGCCGTGATCCGACCCAAAAGCCATTCCGCGACGAAGCGCGCTTGGAAGTTCGTGCGATCGCGAGGGGCACCTCGCCGTTTCGCGAGCGATCCTCCGCCGCTCTGCTCTTTCTGCTGACTGGAACCGGGCTGCTCCTGATCATGGTCTCTTCCAACGTCGGCGGGCTGCTGCTCGCGCGGGCCAGCGCCCGGGAAAAGGAAACGGCGGTGATGCTGGCGATTGGCGCCGGCCGCAGCCGTATCGCACGGCTCTGGTTTATAGAAGGCTTGATCCTGGCGACCTCGGGCGGAATCCTGGGAACGCTTGCCGCTTATGCGTCTCTCCCGCTCGTGGTGCGCGGGCTGCCCCCCGCAGGCGGCATCATCAATCCTGCCGAGATCCGGTTCCGGAACCTCTCCCTTGGGGTGGACGTTCGTGTCCTGGCATTTGGATTAGGTATTTGCGCGTTGGTGGCGGTGCTATCCGGCATTGCTCCGGTCTGGCGGTCCTCACGCCAGGACCTTTGGAGCGCTCTGAAGATTGCGCTCGGCGATCGGCAGCACCAGCGGTTTCAGTCGGCCCTATGCGCCTTGCAGGTCGGGGTGTGTGCGGTTCTCCTGGTATGCGCCGCGCTGGCCATTCGCAGCCTGACGACGCTCCGGAACGTGGACGCGGGTTTTGACGAGAATCACATCGCGACGTTTAGAGTAGACGTGCTAAGAGGGCGGCCCGGGTATACGGAGCAGCAAGCGGAATCCCTGCAGCAGCAATTGATCGATGGCTCTGCTGCCCTGCCGGGCGTCGCCGATGCGGCCATTGCATCCTTTCCTCTGATGCGCGGCATCGGAACTGGGGCATCTGCCGTTTTTCCGGACCGGCCGCCCGAGGGACGCTTGAATACCAGCACCAACGCCGTCTCGCCGGGGTACTTCGCAACCATGGGCATGCGCTTCGTCGCAGGCCAAGGGTTCAATCGCGACGAGGCGAAGGTCAGCCCGACGCCTGTAGTCATCAACCAAGCATTCGCCGAGCACTTCCTCCCCGGTCAGAATCCGATCGGGAAAGTATTCGGGGTCGGACGAAAGTGGGTCGCACCGCAACTCCAAATCGTCGGAGTTGTCAGTGACACCAAATATCGCTCGTTGCGCGAGGTGCCGCCGCCGATTTACTACACCCCGGACTTCGGCCCGAATCCGCAATACAACACGTTCGTGCTGCACGTCCGCACCCGCGGCAACCCCGAATCCGTGATTCCCGCTGTCCGCAAGTTGTTAGCTTCCATCGATCCGCGCATGCCGTTCTACGAGATCTCGACTCTCGCGGAAGACATCGACCGATCGCTCTGGCAGGAGCGGATGCTGTCCGCCTTGGGAACCACATTTGGCATTTTCAGTGCCGGCTTGGCGCTGGCAGGCTTATACGGAATGCTGGCTCATTTCGTTGCTGCCCGGCGGCGTGAGATCGGGCTGCGCCTCGCTCTCGGCGCTACCCCTCTGGACGTTGGCCGACTGGTGGCCAATCATCTCCTGCCGACGATTGCGCTAGGACTTGTGGTCGGTGCGTTGCTCTCAGCGGCCGCCGGGGTTTGGATTCGAAGTCTTCTCTATGAGATCAGGCCCTCCGATCCGCAAGCGATCGCTTGTGCGCTCGGGCTGATCTCTTTGGTCGTGCTCCTTGCCGGAGCCATGCCCGTCTGGCGCGCCGTGCACACCGATCCGGCTACCTCATTGAGGGATGAGTAGTACAGCATTCCCGCTGGACACGGTTGGTGGAACGATTACAATGTGCACTCTGTTCTTCGATGGGCGGAATGCGGTAAGCGAGTTTCCCATGCGTTTTGCAGGAGTAGTGCGCGGCCTTGTTGGTTGAAGCCGGTTTGTTCAGACTGCCGTAGGGGCCAAGTTCAAAGTCGCATCGGTAAGCCTGCGTCTTCGGAGGCGAAGGGCGGGCTCCGCGCGGCGCCGGTAGCCGAACTGTAATCGAGCCCAACTGCGCAGCCCCACAGATTCAAGTTGTCGGATCGTCGCCGTTGCTGATCGTGACCCCCAGACAGTGGCTAGATGTCGATGCCTGCATCCCGTGCGATTCGAAGAGCAAGCCCTGCCTTCAGATTCTTGTTTCCGTGTACGGGAACCGAGATGACCTTTCGCTCCGCGGGTTTGGCGTAGATATGGTGACTTCCATTGATCCGCTTGAGCGACCAGCCGGGTGGTGTCCGGGAAACTGTGTAAACGGCCTCCCGGTTAAGTTCTGCGGGAGCAGGGACGCGAGCCGGACTCGAACATACAGATCCTGGATGTGGCGGTTTGAAACCGGTCACCGGGCCGGAAATGTGCCGGCTCATTGAGGCGAACGGCTGGTCGCTCAAGCGGATCAATGGAAGTCACCATATCTACGCCAAACCCGCG
>JAFDVU010000304.1 GCA_018268835.1 Acidobacteriota bacterium
GTAACTTCGGTTCCGATGCCGTCGCCGGGGAGTACGAGGACGTTGAGGTTCATGTCTTAGTCCGCCACCGCGCGCAGGGGAGCCTGCCGGACCTCGTGGATCAGCGAGACGATCTCCTCATCCATGAGACCCTTCTTGCGGTGATCGGCCACGTGGGTAAAGCGCTCGTAGAGGACGTCGAGTTCGGCACGGTTCAACTCGAAGCCGAGGTCTTTGGCGCGCTGGTTCAGAGCGTGGCGTCCGCTGTGCTTGCCGAGCACGAGTTTGCCTTCGGGGACACCCACGCTGCGCGGGTCAATGATTTCGTAGGTAGTCTTTTCCTTGAGATAGCCGTCCTGGTGGATGCCGGCTTCGTGCGCGAACGCATTGCGTCCGACGATCGACTTGTTCGGCTGCGGCCCGAACGTGATGATGTCGCTGAGCAGTTCGCTGGCCGAGTAGAGGTGCTCGGTGTGGATTCCGGTGTGGTACGGATACGCATCGGCGCGCGTTTTGAGGATCATGACGATCTCTTCTAGCGAGCAGTTGCCGGCGCGCTCGCCGATGCCGTTGATGGTGCATTCGACCTGGCGCGCTCCGCCCTCGATCGCAGCCAGGGAGTTGGCCACCGCCAGACCGAGATCGTCGTGGCAGTGCACGCTGACAATCGCGCAATCGCCCAGCGCCCGCGCGATCCGGTTGATCAGTTGTCCGTACTCCTTGGGGGTCGAGTACCCGACCGTGTCGGGGATGTTGACCGTGCGGGCGCCGGCGGCGACCACGGCTTTGGACACTTTCTCGAGGAATTCCGGATCGGTGCGCGCTCCGTCTTCGGCGGAGAACTCGACATCGTCCACGTGCCGGCGCGCCAGTTCGACCGCCGCCACGGCTTCATCGAGCGCCTGCTGCTGGGTCTTCTTCAACTTGAACTTCAGGTGGATGTCGCTGGTGGCGATGAACGTGTGAATGCGCGGGCGCTTGGCGTGCTTCAGCGCCTTGGCGGCGCGCTCGACATCGAGCGTGCAGCAGCGCGCCAGCGCCGCCACCTGGGACCACGGAAATTCCCGGCTGACGGCATCCACGGCTTCGAAGTCGCCTTCGCTGGCGATGGGGAACCCGGCTTCGAGGATGTCCACCCCGAGGTCCACCAGTTTGCGCGCCATCGTCAGCTTTTCCGGTACGGTCATGCTGCAGCCCGGCGATTGCTCGCCGTCGCGCAGCGTGGTGTCGAAAATGTATACTCGATCGCTCACAAAAGACATTATCGGGGGCCGGCGTTCGATTTGGCAAATTTATAATTTTCGTGGTCTACATTAGCCGGTGTTATACTTGGAGCAACGCATGGAACTCCATTCGCTTCAGGTATTTCTAACGGTAGCCACGGAGAGGAGCTTCTCGCGGGCGGCGGCCAAACTCTTGCGCACGCAGCCCGCGGTATCGCTCGCCGTCCAGCGGTTGGAGCTGGAGCTTGGGGAGAAACTGATCGACCGCTCCGGGAAAGAACTGCTCCTCACCGACGCGGGCAGGAACGTGCTCGATTACGCGCGCCGCTTTCAGAGCCTGCAGCAGGAACTGGAAAATTCGATCGCCGAGTTGCGCGACAATTCGGCGGGCCGGCTCACCATCGGGGCCAATGAATCCACTACCCTTTACCTGCTGCGGCACATCGCGCGCTACCGCGAGTTGTACCCCAAGGTGAAAGTGCAGGTGAGGCGCAGCCTTTCGAGCAAGATCCCGGCGGAACTGCTGGATGGCAACCTGGAACTCGGGGTGATCAGCTACGATCCCGGCGACACGAGGCTGCGTTCGAAGGTGATCTTCACGGATTCGCTGGCCTTCATCGTGAGCCCGGAGCACCGGCTGGCGAACCGCAAGACGGTGTCGCTCTCCGAACTCGGGCCGGAGATCTTCATCGCGCACAACGTGGTTTCGCCCTACCGCGACCTGGTGCTGCGGCAGTTTCAGGAACACAAGGTGGCGTTGCGCATGGAAGTGGAGATGCCGACCATCGAGAGCATCCGCAAACTGGTGCAAAGCAACCTGGGTGTCGCGTTCCTGCCGCGCATGTGCGTGGAACAGGAGATCGAGCAGAAGGTGGTGTGCGAAGTGCGGGTGAAAGAGATGCACGTGGAGCGCAAAATCCGGCTGATCTATCCCACGCGCCGCGCCCTGAGCCACGCCGCGGCGGCGTTCCTGGATGTGGTGGGTTGATCGGCGTTCCACCCGGTTCACGACGCGTTCTCGTGCAATGGGTTTCCACAACCGGCCCTCGTCATGTCGGGGTCCTGATGCCCCTGGGCTGGCGCCGCGGGCAGCCGCGGGGGTAGGATCGTCGAAGGCGGACGGCGCGGCGGGCGTTATGGCGCAAGATGGAGGCGTGGAGAACACCGGCGGGTTGCTAACCCGGCTTTTGTTGAAAAACTACAAGAGCATCGCGGCGGCGAGCGTGGAGTTGCGCCCGCTGACGCTGCTGGCGGGTGCGAACGGCGCGGGCAAGAGCAACTTTCTGGACGCGCTCGGCTTTGTCGCCGATGCCCTGCGCCGCACGCTCGACCACGCGCTGCGTGAGCGCGGCGGCATCGCCGAGGTGCGGCGGCGCAGCGGCGGCCATCCCACGCACTGCGGGGTACGCTGCGAGTTCCGTCTGCCTTCGGGATCGGGGCACTACGCGTTTTTGATCGGTTCCCGCTCCCCCGGCGGCTTCGAAGTACAGGCGGAAGAGTGTACGGTGGATGGCGAAGGCGGCGCGCACTTCCTGGTGCGATCGGGCGAGGTGGTGGAGATGCGCGGCGGCGGAGAGCACGCCGTCCCCGCGTTTCCGCCCGCGGCGAAAGACCGCCTGTACCTGGCGCGGGCGGCCGGACTACGGGCGTTTCATCCGGTGTACGAGGCGCTTGCCAACATGCGCGTCTACGATCTCAGCGTGGAGCGCCTTCGAGCCTTTCAAACGCCCGAACCTGGCGGCGTGCTGCTCGCCGACGGCGCCAACCTCACCAGCGTGCTGCGTCAGGCGGGCGAGAGCGATCCCGCCGCGGTGGAGCGCATCGAACGCTGTCTGGCTGCGGTGCACGCCGGTCTGGAAGGTGTCGAAGTGCGCGAGATGGGTCCGATCGAGACGCTGGAGTTCCGCATCCAGGCACCGGGCGGAGGCGACCCGTGGCGATTCCCCGCCTCGAACATGCCGGAGGGCACGCTGCGCGCGCTGGCAATCCTGCTGGCGGTGTTCGGTTCGGGGCGGGAGACGGCCTCCGTCGTGGCCATTGAGCAACTGGAAGCCGCGCTGCATCCGGCCGCCGCGAAAACGCTGCTGGCGGCGCTGCGCGAAGCCTGTCCGGCCACGCAAATCCTGGCCGCTACCCACAGCCCGGAGTTGCTCCCTCACATCGGTCAGGATGACGAACTGGTGCTGGCGGTGAGCGCCGAGGGCGGCGCCACCGGGATCGCAGCCGTCGACGCCGCGGGCCGCGATGCACTTCGTCGCAGCCTCTCCGAGGGCGTGCCCATGCGACTGAATCCGCCCCCCGGAGATATCCGGCTCTTCGGAGAATGCGAGCAGCGCCTGCCGCTGTTCGACCACGGCGAGTTGTCGGGTACGGGAGGATAGCAGCGGCTGTGCATTTGGAGTAATCCTATAGGGAGAAACAACGCTCCCGCGCTGATTTACTGACTGCCGGGAGTCGATGCGAATGGAACTTCACGCCACGCTCACAGCCGTCGGCTGGATCCCGTGGACCACCGCCGTGCTGGTCGCGCTACCTGCGCCCGTGCTGGGGACACTGGGTTTGCTCTTGCGTAGAGAACGGCGAGCGCGATGCGCTGCCGAACAGGAGTGCCGGCGCCAGGCGGCGGCACTTCGCGATCTTCGCTACGAGCAGGAGCGCTGGAACCTGGCGCTCGCGGCAAATCACGACGGAATCTTCGACTGGGATGCGCACCGTCCCGAAGTCTTCTACTCACCGCGATGGAAGGAGATTCTCGGATACGCCCATCACGAGATCGGCAACAATCGCGAGGAGTGGCTGAGCCGAATCCATCCGGACGACCGTGGACGCGT
>JAFDVU010000305.1 GCA_018268835.1 Acidobacteriota bacterium
TTCCGGTGTGACCGTATTCGGCGTTGTACATGTTCGTCATCACGTTGAATTCCTGCACCGCATCCACGATCGGGACCAGGGCCACGTTGTTGCTGCCCATCTGCCCGTTGTTGGACGCGCCGTCCAGGAAGTATTCCGACGACGAATCGCGGCCGCCGTTGATAGACCACTGCGCAATCGCGCCGTTATCGAACGGACGCTGCCAGATGGCCGCGCCGTTGAAGTTGACGCCGCTCATCATCGCGCCCAGCATGAAGGGATTGCGCGCGTTGAGCGGCATTTCCGCTACCTGCTTCTCGGTTACGATACCGCTGCGGGTGGCGCTTTGCGTGTCCAGCACCGCCGCCGACGCGGTGACTTCCACCGTATCGGTCACGGCGCCGACTTCGAGAGTGATGTCGATACCCATCGCCCTGGCGGCTTCCAGCACGACGTTTTCGCGCGCGAACTGCTTGAAGCCCGGCGCCGTCGCGGTCACTCTGTAGTTGCCCGGCCGGAGCAGCGGCACGGAGTAGGCGCCAGCGCTGTCCGACGTGGCGTTGCTTGTTTCGTTGGATGCGACGTTGGTTACCGCGATCTTCGCGTTTGGTACTGCACCTCCGCTCGCGTCAAAGACGTGGCCCGAGATCGTCGCTCGGAATTCCTGCGTGAATGCCGGCAATCCTGCCAGGCACAGCAATATTAGGCTTGTGGCTAGTTTTCTCACCCCGAAAATACCCCATTACAAAAATTAGCCGGCGTATGTGAGCCCGGCGATTTGGGGGGATCGTATCACGGTGCAGTCTTCAGGTGAGTAAGGCAGTTTCTGTATGGGCTTTCGAGCGGGCGTCGCACGAAGACCGCGATTTCCCTCCCGCGGCCCACTACAAT
This sequence comes from Acidobacteriota bacterium, assembly GCA_018268835.1. Classification (GTDB taxonomy): domain Bacteria; phylum Acidobacteriota; class Terriglobia; order Bryobacterales; family Bryobacteraceae; genus Solibacter. The sequence continues at coordinate 871 of JAFDVU010000305.1, forward strand.
AGAGTTCCGGATCCTCTCCCGCAATGCGCGCCGGAATTTTATCTTTACTGTTCTGCTCCGCCGTCGCCGCCGCCGGCCAGGACCCCGCCGCGCTCTACCGCGAAGGTCTCCGCCTCTTCTCCGAACGCCAGCCACAGGCCGCCATCGCCGCCCTTCAACAGAGCGTCGCCCTCCAGCCGAAGAACGCTGCCGCCTGGAAGGCGCTGGGCGTGGTGTACGCCTCCATCGGCGATTTCGAGCACGCCGAACCCGCCTTCGGCAACGCCTGCGAACGCCAGCGCTCGCTCCCCGACGCCTGCCTCTACCACGGCCGCACGCTCTACCTGCTGGATCGCTTCCCCGCCGCCATCGAGGCATTGCACCGCGCGCTCGCCGTGCGCGATGCCGCCGAAGCCCACCGTCTGCTCGCCCTTTCGCTCGAAGCCCTGGGCCGCGCCCCCGAAGCCGAAAGCGAATTCCGCGCCGCCGTGAAGACGGCCCGCGATACCGCGCCCGACGAGGATCCGGGCATCGATTACGGCGTCTTCCTCTACCGCCAGGCGCGTCCCGAAGAGGCGCTCACTCCGCTGCGCGACGCCGTCGTCCGCCACCCCGATTCCGCGCGCGCCCACCTGGAACTCGGCTGCGTGCTGCTCTCGCTCGACCGCCTGGACGAGGCCGCCGCGCAACTGGAGCGCTCGCTGGCCCTGCGCGACACACCCCGCACCCACCTGCTGCTGGGGAAGACGTATCTGCGCCAGGGAAAGGCGGATGCCGCGGAAGCCCACCTGAAGCGCGCGCGATAAAGAACGGCTACTTTTCCTTCACCACCACGTACCGGTCCGCCTTCACTTCCCCCACGTCCTGCTCCCGTCCCGACGGCCAGCGCACTTCCACCTGCGCGCTGGTAGCCGCGCCCAGGCCGAAATGCACCCGAACGTCGCTCGAACTCGCGTAACCCACGGACGTGCTCGCGTGGTTCCACTGCTCCACACCACCCGCCTTCACCCGCACCACCGCGCCGATGCCGTCCCGGTTCGACCGCGTTCCCTCCAGTTTGATCCCCAGCCAGTGATTGCCGCCGCCGCTCGTATTGCGCAGCAGCAGCGGGCGTTCTCCCAGGCGGCTCACCAGAATGTCCACCCGCCCGTCGTTATCGAAATCCGCCAGCGCCGCGCCCCGATACCGTGCCGCCGGTCCGGCCGGGAAGGCGTCGAATGTGCCCCCCGCGCGCTGCACCAGCACCACGTTGGTCTGCCGCGCCGCCTGCCCGCCCAGCGCCTCCGCGTTGTCGTTCAAATCGCCGTTCGAGGCGAACAGGTCCTTCCGTCCGTCGTTGTCGAAATCGAAGATCCCCGCCGACCACCCCGTCGTGCGCGCCGTCGCCACCCCGACGCGCGAGCGGTAGGTATCGTCGGCGAACAGGCCCTTGCCCAGATTGCGATACAGAGGATACGTTTCGTTGGCCACCGCGGTCAGGAAAATATCCGGCCGCCCGTCGCCGTCCACGTCGCGGAAATCCACCCCCATCGACGACAACGCCCGCCCGTCGTCGTTCAGCGCCACGCCGGCGCGCATCGCTTCTTCCGTGAACCGTCCGTTGCCGTCGTTGTGGAACAGGAAGTTGGGCACCGTGTCGTTAGTCACGAACGCATCCATGCGCCCGTCGCCGTCGTAATCGGCGAACGCCACCCCCATCCCCTTGCCCACGTGCGCGCGGATCCCAGCCGCCTCGCTCACATCCGTGAACGTGCCGTCGCCGTTGTTGTGATACAGGGTGTCGGGTAACCCCGTATAAAACTTCGGATGGCAATGCGCCGTCTGCCCGGAATGCGGATCCACACACACCTGCTCCGTCGCCGGATCCCACGTCACGTAGTTGACCACAAACAGGTCCAACCGCCCGTCGCCGTCGTAGTCGAACCAGCCCGCCGCCACGCTCCACGGCTCGCCGTGAATGCCCGCCTTCGCCGTGACGTCCTCGAACGTGCCGTCGCCGCGATTGCGGTAGAGGTAGTTGCGATGCAATCCGGCGACGAAGAGGTCCTCGTGGCCGTCGTTGTCGAAATCGCCCGCCGCGGCGCCGAAACTGAAGCCCTCGCCGCGCAGCCCCGCCTTCGCCGTCACGTCCTCGAAGCGTCCGTTGCCCAGGTTGCGGTAGAGGCGGTTCCACCACGTCGAATCCGGTTTCGTCAGCCCCGGTTGCGGCGCGCCGTTGGTCAGGAACACGTCCACGCGTCCGTCGCCGTCGTAGTCGAACACGGCCACACCCCCGGCCATGGTCTCGATCTGGTGCTTCTGGGGTGTCGCCCCATTGCGCAACACCGCCTCGATGCCGCTGCCCGCGGAGACATCTTCGAAGCTCACCGGAGGCGCATCCGGCAACATCGCAGGCGCCAGCAGAATCAAGCAGAGAGTGCTTCGCCGCACACCGCATTCTAACGCCGAAGTGGCGCCTGTTTCCGAACCGTTCCACAAGCCGGTAGCCGCTGTCACCAATTGCGGAGAATCGCATCTCAATAAATTGAACGACGATTCCCAACGCGCTTATTCACCCATCCGCCACGGTTTCCTCTCCGAGCGCGGCCGCCTGAATTTCCCCCTGGCCGGCGGGCTGCTGGCTTTTGTCACGGCCAGCGGCCTGGCCGTCTGGCTGATGCGTTTCAGTGGCTTCAGCCAGATTGTCGTGCTCTTCCACACATTGATCGGCGTCATCGCGGCCGCCGCCTTCGCGGTCTGGCAATTGAGCCACTGGCTGGGCACGCGCAAGGCCCCCCGCAAGCCGCGAAAAATCGCCGCCTACATCGGATTCTGGCTGCTCGCGGCCAGCGCCGTCTCTGGCTTCGTCGTCACCTGGCAGGGCCTGTTCGGACTCTACATGAGCCACGCCTGGAGCCGCTTCCACCTGTGGACCTCGGTTCTGGCAGTTCCATTCCTCGCGTACCACATGCTGCCCGGCCGCGAGGAGGCCGCCGCCGCATTGGCACCTGGCCGCCGCCGGATGTGGAAGGGCGCGGCCGGTGTCGCCGCCGCGCTTACGGCCATCACCGTACTGATCGGGACCCTCGCGGTTGGGAACGGAAACGGTGGCGGAGTTGCCGCGCCTGCCGCCGCCCTCGGGGAGAACCCCTTCGCGCCCAGCAACGCCGCCACCGATACCGGCCGCCCGCTGGCACTCGA
>JAFDVU010000306.1 GCA_018268835.1 Acidobacteriota bacterium
GCATCGTGTAGGTATTGAAGCCGACGGTGCTGTTCTTCAGCTTGTCGTAGGAGAAAAAGAAGAACAGCTTCTGGCGCGCCTTGTTGAAGCGCGTGCCCGGAATGATGAGCGGACCGCCGATGGTGCCGCCCGGGTTCTGGTAACGGTAGCGGTTCCTCGGCACACCGGTCTTATTGTTGAAGAAGGCGTTGGCGTTCAGGCTTTCATGCCGGTAGTACCAGTAGGCGGTGCCGTGGAACTGCGGCGTACCGTTCTTGGTGGTAAGGGTCAACTGGCCCGCGGTACGGCCGCCGTACTCGGCGGTGTAGTTGGAGGTCAGCAGCTTCACTTCGCCGATGGCGTCCATGCTGGGCGAAATGTAGCCGGGGTTCAGGTTGCCCGAATCCTGGCTGGCGGCGCCGTCCACATTGAGGATGATCTGGCCCTGCTGGCCGCCGTTGACGCCCGGGATACCGCCGCCGTTCCAGCCGCGGTAGTCGTTGGACGCGACCGTCTGCACGCCGGGCAGCGTCATGATGACGCTCACCGGGTTGCGTCCGCGGGTGGGCGTATCGTCGATCTGCCGGAGATCGATCGAGATCGAGCGGTCCGAGCTGTCGGTGGCCACGTGGACGGCGTTGGCTGCCACTTCCACGGTGCTGCTCACATCGCCGACGGCGAGTGAGATCTCGTGCAAGTCGACGCGTTCCTGCGTCGCCACGGTGATGGCCTTCTGCTCATAGTTCTTGAAACCAGACATGGAGGCCTTGATGCTGTAGGCTCCCGGAACCAGGCCCGTAAAAATGAACGCTCCGTTTCCGCTGGTCGTGTAGGTACGTTGGGTCTGCGACAGGTCATGCGTCAGGGTGACCGTCGCACCAATGATGGCGCCACCGCTGGAATCGACGATGGTGCCGGAAATCTGCCCGGTGACGCTCTGGGCAAAGGCGGCTGGCAGCATTGCCAGCAGCAGACAGAGAACTCCCACGAAACAACGAAGTCGATACACGACTAACCTCCAAATTTTCCCGCGTTCTTTGTTCAGAGTGAATGCGGCCGCGATCATGACCGATCCGGCCGTCGCCGTAAGGCCCCCCAGACGGTGCCGGCACGAAAACAAAACCCGCGCCGCCGTTGCCGGCGTTCTGCTTCGGGCCGTTCTGTGCTCCTCGCGACTTCCCGGTCGCCAGCGTACACCGCCTCCCAAACTCGAAAGTGTTGTTGAACATTGAAACGATTCAACAATACAGTGAAGGTAGGATATAGCCACAAAGGGCCAGTGTCAAGCACAAAGCCCGTTTGGGCCTCAAAATCTTCAATTTGGACAGAGGGCGGGCGCAGAAAATTCCGCTTAATGGAAATCCGCCCAATTCCCCTACGGGCGCGTTATGAAAAACGGGAGAAGTCGGGATTTTGGGGGTGGAGAAAGCCCTGAAAAACACTTCGGGGGAGGAAGGCGACTGTGCCTTCCTCCCCCGAGGAGGTTCGGTCTATGCGAAGCGCTTCCGGCTAGAAGCGGAAGCGAGCCGAGAGCGCCATGTGGCGGGCCTGCACCTGCGCGCTCTGAATGGTGCCGAAGGCAGCGTTGGTCTGCGCCCCGGTGACGAAGTTCCAGTTCAGCGAGGTATTCGGGTTGCTTGGGTTGAAGTGGTTGAACGTGTTGAAGGACTCCACGCGCAGTTCCAGTTCCTTGCTTTCGCCGAATTTCGCGATCTTCGCCAGGGAAAGGTCGAGGTCCCACATCCAGGGGCCGTAGAACATCGTGGGCGGGGTGTTGCCGATGCCTAGCGAGGCGGCTGGCGGCAGCGCGAAGTTGGCCGCGTTGAGCGGGACCTGCAGGCTGGGATCTTCCGTCTTCGAGGGCAGTTGCCCCGCGGGCAGGAAGACGTTGCTCCCCATCTGGCAGCGGAAGGGCATGTACGCGGTCGGCGTCCCGGTCCAGTACTGCGAGGGGGCATTTTGGGCGCCGCAGTTTACCGTGTAGGGCAGGCCCGAGTAGATCGCGCCGTTGCCGTTGAGGTGCCAGCCGTCGAAAATGGCTCGGGCCACTTTCTTTGCTCCAGCGCCGCTGAAATGCTGGCTGGCGGTCGGGAGGTCGTAGCCGAAGTTGAAGTTGACGGCTTGGGCGCGGTTGGCCACGTTCTTGGTCAACTGCTGGTTGACGAACTGCCAGATGGTTGTATTGCTGCCGTTGTTGTAGACGATGGTCCGGGAGAACGTATAGTTGAGGTTCCACTGGACGCGGCCCCTGCGCCGGTTCAACTGCACCTGTAGCGAGTTGTAGTTGTTGCTGTAACTCTCGGTGTAGTCGATGATGTTACCGATCGACTTATAGCCGATCATGTTGCGAATGATGTTGGTGGTGTAGTAGCTGGGGTTGGCCGGATTGGAGGTCGGGTCGACGAACTGCGACTGCGGACAACCGCCGGAGATGCCGTTGACCATGATCGGATTGGCGCAACCGGAGGGTTTCCACGTGGTCAGCGGCGCGATCGCGTTGCCATCGTACATTTCGCCGTAGCCGTTCTTGAGCGAGTTGCCTACGTAGGAGACGTCAGCAATCATGCCCCAGGGCAGTTCGTGTTGGATGCCGAGGCTCCAGTTGTAGGTTTTTTCCGGCGTATCGTTCGGGCTGCCGCCGATGAGGTTCTGCGGCGTGAAGTAAGCCTGCTGCGAACCTGACAGAAAGCTCTGGATGTTGGAGTAGAGGACGGTCGGGGACAGGAAGTATGGCGGCACCATCAAGGGGCCCTGGCCCGCGCTCAACGCGCCGATCCAGTCCACGTTCCAGTTGCGGCCGTCAATGATGCCGAAGCCGCCGCGCAAAGCGGTTTTGCCGTCGCCGAAGACGTCCCAGGCGAAACCGATGCGTGGGGCGACCTGAATCGGCGCCACGTTGAAGAAGTGGGTGTCGTAATACTTGATCCCCGTCCACGGGTACTGGCTGTAGGACGAGGTATCGAACGTGCCCTGGCGGACGTAGGGGAACGTCGCGCCGGTCACCGGGTTGATGGCGATCTTGTTGGCCGCCGGGCAGGCGCCGCTGACCTGGATGTTGCACGCCGGGTAGAGCAACTGGCCGGCTGCGCCGGCATTGTAGGAGGAGGTATCGAACAGGCCGAGGTGGTTGCCCGCGGAGTTCAGGTCCCCGACACGGGCGAAGCGCACACCGTAGTCCACCGTGAAGCGGCGGTGCAGTTTCCAGGTGTCCTGCAGGAACCATTCCAACTGCGAGTAGTGCGCGTGGTTGACCAGCTTGGTGTTGTCGTCGCCGTAGGCAAAGAAGTTGCCCATCAGAGCGTTCGAGTACGCATAGTTGGTGTCCCCCGGGTTGGCGCGGTCGCTGCCGAAGTAGTAAGTGCCGGCGGCGTTGTACACCGAGTACACGCTAACGTTGCGGGCCATGCGCTCATAGTAGAAGCCGGCCTTGAAGGTGTGCGGACCGGTGACCCAGGTGACCTTGTCCTGGAGGGTCGCCAACTGGTCTGTACCGGTGAAGGGCCAGCGGCTGTCGTTGCTGAAACTCGGCGCTCCGTTCACGCCCTGGCCGGAGGATTGCGCTCCGAAACCGGTGCTGGGGAAGCCGAAGTTCACCCCCGGCAGCAGGTTCAGGATGTTGCTGCCCTGGTTGATGCGCGGCAGGGTGAGGGAGTTTCCGTTAGGGTCCTTCAGGGGCAACAGGCTCTGGGCATAGGTCCTCACGCCGCCGTTGTTGGGGTTGCTGCTGGTATCGCTCAGAGGATCGACGCCCTGCTTGCCGCGGTTGATGCCCCAGCTCAATTCGTTAATCAGCGTCGGAGAGAAAGTGTACACCGCGGTGCCGATGGCGCCGGCGGACTGCACGTGATAGCTGGCCGGGAACTGGCCCCAGGATCCGCCCGGAGGTCCTACTGTGACCTGGTAGCCGTTCGCCGCCTGGTAGTCCTGCAGCAGGCGCGCGTAAACCATCCACTTGGGCGAGGGGTTGTAGTCGATGCGCAGGATCTTGTCGTCCAGCGGACGG
>JAFDVU010000307.1 GCA_018268835.1 Acidobacteriota bacterium
GTCACACCGGAAGCGGCATCATGAACGTCGTGCTGAAGAGCGGCGGCAGCCAGCACCACGGCGCCGCGTACGAGTACATGCGGCGCACCCCGCTGGACGCCAACACGTTCCAGAACAACGCCACCGGGACGCCGAAACCGACCCACTACCTGGACCAGTACGGGTTCGAGGTGGACGGTCCGCTGAAGATCCCACACCTGCTGACCGACAACTCCCCCATCAAGCTCTTCTACATGGGCGCGTTCGAGAACTACCGGGAAGGCACGCCCAACCCGCTGAACGTCTCCTGGCCGACTCCGGAAATGCGCACGGGCGACTTTTCCAAGCTGACGAACCAGACCGGCCAGCCGATCACGATCTACGATCCCTTCACCGCTGTGTACGATGCCAGCGGCAACATCGTGACCAACCGACAGCCGTTCCCCGGCAACGTCATCCCGGCGAACCGCATCAACCCGATCGCGCAGAACGTGACCAAGTACATGCCCCTGCCCAACCGCGCCTCCCCGCCCGGATTCCGCTACGGCACCAGCGACCTGCTGATTCCGGGCTTCTTCGATAAGGACAAGTTTTACAACCTGCAACTCAAGTTCGATATCAACTTCGGCAGCAAGAACCGTGCGTTCTTCCGTCACGCCTCCAACGACCGTACGGAAGACCGCGCCGTGAACGGCATCGACAACAAGCCGGGCACGGACGGCCAGCAGCCGTTCCAGCGGATTAACGACGCCTACGTGGCGGACTTCGTGAGCACGCTCACGCCGACCGTGGTGTTCGACATCCGCGGCAGCTACAACCGGTTCATCGAAAAGGGATACGGCGCGGCGAACGCGGGCTTCGACGTGGCCAGCTTCGGTCTGCCCAAGTCGCTGCTGGCGACCCTGCCCAGCCCGATCTACTTCGGCCGTTGGAACTTCCAGAACTACAACTCCATGGGCCGCAGCCAGAGCAACAATTACACCAACACCTACGAGTTGATGAGTAGCATCACGAAGGTGGCGGGTTCGCACACGATCAAAGCCGGGTTCGACATCCGGCAAATCAACTACGAACTCCAGAACACCGGCGACATCCTCTCCTTCAGCGGCAACTCGAACTGGACGCAGCGGGTCTACAACGTGAGCGAGTCGGTTTCGGGCGACGGCTACGCCAGCTTCCTGCTCGGCCTCGTGGGCGGATCCTCCAACTACCCGCTGTTCCCGTGGTGGAAACAGATCTACGCCGCGCCGTACATTCAGGACGACTGGAAAGTCAGCCGTCGTCTGACCCTGAACCTCGGCCTGCGCTGGGACTTCAACACTCCGGCGCACGAGAAGTGGAACCGCATGAACGGTCCGTTCGATCCGACGGTGGCCAACCCGGTTGCGTCGGCGGTGGGCGCCAACGTGGCTGCGTTGCAGGCGGCAGGATCGGTCCCGTCCTACCTGGCCTCGCAGTACGCCAGCCTCGCCAACATGAAGGGCGGCATCACGTTCGCCGGCGTCAACGGCATCAGCAGCACGCCTGTCCCGCTGTACAAGTCGGCCATCGGTCCGCGCGTGGGCTTCGCTTACGAACTGCGCGACAAACTGGTTCTGCGCGGCGGGTTCGGCGAGTACTTCTCCAACCCGAACAACGACTGGTTCCAGACCGACGGCTTCAGCACCTCGACCAGCCTGGTGAACTCGCTCGACGGTAACCGTACCCCCATCGCCAACGTCCTCTCCAACCCGTATCCCAACGGGGTGCTGGTTCCGACCGGATCGAGCCTGGGCGCGGCGACGTTCGTGGGGCGCAACCCGGGCTGGTTCGACCCGGGCTTCGTTCTGCCCAGCGTGTGGCAGTTCTCTATGGGCTTCCAGTATCAGTTGACCAAGAACTCCGTGCTGGATGCCTCGTACGTAGGCAGCCGCAGCTACAACCTGAACATGAGCGCCGACTACAACTACCAGAGTCTGGCGGCGCGCAAGAACTGCGACTTCCTGGAAGGCGGCAACCCCAACAACCCGGGCTGCAACCCGACCGTACCGAATCCCTTCAAGGGCGTGGCGGCGTTTGCCGGCACGAGCGACTACTCCTCGAATACCGTCAGCGGCTGGCGCATGCTGGCGCCGTTCCCGCAGTTCAACGGCGGGTTGACGCAGTACGGCCGCAACGATTCGTTCATCAAGTACAATTCGCTGCAGGTCAACTACAACGTGCGCATGCGGAACGTCACGCTGCTGGCCAACTACACCCTCTCCAAGCAGATCGAAGAGTGGGGCTTCAACGACCGGCAGAACAACGTCTACCAGCAGGGTCCGTACTATCTGGACCGTCCGCAGATCCTGAAGCTCACGGTCGTCTACGATCTGCCCTTCGGCGAGGGGCAGAAGTGGGGCGCCGGGAGTCACGGATTGCTCAAGAAGCTGATCTCGGGATGGGAGTACACCAACTTCTTCCTGGATCCGTTTGCGGGCGGCTACCCGGCGAACCTGCCGGGCAACGCGATGATGCTGAAGGATCCGGCCAAGGCGCCGGGCGGCGGCTACAACGGCTCGGTGGACTGGAAGGCCTACCAGGTGCGCGAATGGAACCCGTGCGTGCTGCGCATGGATCCCAACACCGGCAATATCGCGCCCACCTCGCAGAGCATCGCGTTGGGCTGCGGCAGCGACTTCAGCAACAACTGGGGCAACTACGCGTGGCTCGAGACCCCGGGCTACACACCGCGCTTTACCCCGTACCGTTCGGGCCAGATCCGCGTACACCACGCCTTCCAGATGGATATGTCTGTGCTGAAGCGGACGAAGATCACCGAGCGGGTATCGGCCCAGCTCGGGTTCGAGGCCTTCAACGCGTTCAACCACAACTACTTCGGCCGGAGCAACATCAGCACCAACCCGGAGAGCGCTGACTTCGGCAGCGTGATTCCGGCCACGGTGTCCACCCAGAACATGATGCCGCGCCAGATTCAGGTGCGGTTCAAGGTGATGTGGTAAGCGCAACCAGACCGCATATCAGGAAGATGTCCCCGGGGTCTCCCGGGGGCGGTTCTCTGTTGCGGACGCCTTTTTGGGGAAGGCAGAAAATATGAAAAATTGGATTTTTGTGGCTATTTGAGCAGCAAAAATCCGCATTTCCATCGCGTCTCACCAGTCACGGCAAACGCAACCCGCTTAGGCGTTTGCCGTGACGTAAGCGGATACAAAAATCTTCCATCGCAAGCGTCTTCATGATATGATCGCGCCCACAGCCGGATTTCGTACAATCGGGCCGTGTGTTAAGGGGGATTTGGTGAGAAAACGAATAGCCATGACGCTAGCGCTCCTCTGCCTGGCAGCTTTGCCGGCATTGGCGCAGGAGTTCCGAGCGACGATCTCGGGCCACGTCTTCGATGCCAGTGGAGGCGCGGTACCGAACGCAAAAATACAAGTAACGAACGTCGCCTCCAATGAAGTAACGAACGCCACGTCGGACAGCGCGGGAGCCTACACCGTGCCGCTGCTCCGGCCGGGCAATTATAAAATCACGGCAACGGCCCCGGGCTTCAAGCAATACAGCCGGGACAACGTAGTGCTTGAAGCTGCGAGGGCCATGGGCGTGGACATCACGCTCGAAGTCGGTAACGTCACCGATACGGTGGAAGTCACCGCATCGGCCGCGGTACTGGATACGCAGAGCGCCACCCGCAGCGGTATCGTAACCGAGAAGCAGGTGGCGGAAATGCCGCTCAACGCGCGCAATCCATTCATGCTGGGCGCGATGATGAGCGGTGTGAACTTCAACGGCGCGGCCATCTGGCAGCGTCCGTTCGACAACGGCGCGATCGCGCAGTGGTCGATCAATGGCGGCCGCGACTCCTCATCGGAGTACTTCCTGGACGGCGCATCCAACAACGGGCAGATGGGCAGCAACAACGTGGCCCTGGTGCCGATTGTGGATGCGGTACAGGAATTCAACGTGATGACGAACATGTACAACGCCGAATACGGTCACACCGGAA
>JAFDVU010000308.1 GCA_018268835.1 Acidobacteriota bacterium
GCGACCGCGCTCGACGGCCAAATCCCCAAAGGCTACCCGCCGGCGTTTCTGCTGTCCGGCACGCGCGATATGTGCCTCAGCCAGTCCGTGCTGCTGCACCGCAAGCTCCGCAACGCGGGCGTGGACGCCGATCTCAATGTCTTTGAGGGCATGTGGCATTTCTTCTGGGAAGATCCCAGCCTGCCTGAATCGCGGGAAGCCATGACGGCCCTCGCGGCGTTCTTCAACCGGCATCTTCAATAAGGCACATCGCGCCACACTGGCAGAGGAGGCTTCGTGTCCACGATCGTTCAGCGCTTCATTCTGGTCCTGCTTTTTGCTCTGGCGGCGGGGCACGCTCAGGCGCCCCGACTGCAAGACGCGCCGGCGGTATCGGCGACGATCGCGGCGAAGAAGCCCGTCTTCGCCGGCGCCTGCAAGGCGTGTCCGTGGGGCATCCTGGCGAAAGTGACGGCGGACGCGCTCAGCTTCTACGGCTACCAGACCACCATCTGTTGGGTCTGCTGGTCGAGCTTCGGACCGCGCCAGATGGGAGACAAGACTAAGCCGGTGACCCCTCCGGGGGCGCTCGACAATCCGGAGTATGTGGAGCCCCCGCCGGACGCCGTGCCGGACATCAGCGCTACCAGCGAATCGAACCTGATCGACGCGTGGAATGGCACGGGACCCTATGCGCCCGACGGCAAGCAACGGCGCAATTATCGGGTTGTCGCGGTGATCCGGACCTCGACCTATATGCTTGCTGCCGCCAGCAGGAAATCCGGAATCACGAATCTGAAGCAGATCAAAGACCGGACGCAGCCGACCTGGATCGTAGGGAACAACCCCATCATCTTCTCGTATTACGGCATCGGCGTTGAGGATCTGAAGGCCAGGGGCGGCGGCATCATGCCGTCCAATGCGTCTCGAGAAAAGCGAGCGGCGGGCGACGTTTTTATCGGGACCGGGCTTCTGGCCAACACACCGGAGCAGCGTTTGTGGTACGAAGCGAGCCAGTTGAACGATCTGGTCTTCCTGGATTTCGAGGAGCCCCTCATCGCCCGGTTGGCCCGGGAGCCCGGATATCAACCGGCGACCGTGCCTCTGGCGCTCTTCCGCGGAATCGACCGGCCCATTCCCACCGTTATGCGGCCGAACCACTTCATCTATGTTCGCGACGATGCGCCGGATTCCTTCGCCTACGATGTGGCGAAGGCTCTCGACGAGCATCGCGAACTGTTCCAGGTCCAGCTCGAGCCGTGGTATTACGACCCACAGACCGTCGCGTCGAGCAGGGTCATCCCGATGCACCCCGGAGCGTTGAAATACTATCGGGAGCGGGGCTATCTCAAATAGAGAAGGCTGTGCACACATGAAACCTCGCGCGTTAATTGCCATCGCATGCCTGCTGCTGCCGGCGCTCTCCCGGGCGCAGCAGGCCAACATTAACCTGGACTACAACCCGCAGAAGAACACCGAGAATCTGATTCCGTTCAGCGCCAACCTGAACTCGCCCGACGTTCACGATGACGGGACCGTCACCTTCCGGCTGAAGGCGCCGGCGGCCAAGGAGGTGCTCCTCTCGGGCGTCGCCGTCCTCACCGCGCTCAAGAAGTCGGGACAGGGCGCGCCGTTCACGAAGGGCGAAGACGGCGTCTGGAGCCTCACGGTCGGCCCGCTCAAGCCCGACATGTACGCCTACCATCTCCTGGTCGATGGCGTGCGGATGGCAGACCCCAACAACACCATTGCCGCCTTCACCGCCATGCCGCCCTACAGTGAGCTCGTCGTCCATGGGAGCGGGCCCGCGTATTACGACGCCCGGAACGTCCCGCATGGCGCAGTAACCCGCCAAATCTATCACTCCAATGTAACCAACGGCGAGCGCGAGCTGTATGTGTACACGCCGCCGGGTTACGACCGCTCCAAGCGCTACCCCACCCTTTATCTGTTGGGCGGGAGCGGCGAGTTGCCGTCCAACTGGATCTACGACGGGCGCGCGAATTTCATCATGGACAACCTCCTGGCCGAAGGGAAGGCGGTCCCGATGGTCATCGTCGTCCCGAACAACCAGGTGGTGCACCGCAATCATCCGAAGCACGCGGAGCTGACCTTCAAGATCTTCGAAGCGGATCTGCGGCAGCACATCATTCCGCTGGTCGAGCGCGAATACAGCGTGCGCCGCGATCCCAAGGGACGGGCGCTCTCCGGCCTCTCCATGGGCGGACGCCACACCCAGTTCGTCGGCTTCAACTCGCTCGACCTCTTCGCGAACTTCGGCGTCTTGAGCGCCGGCGATATCGATAGCGAGAAGACGATCGCGAACTTCCTGAACGATCCGGCCGTCAACAAGAAGGTCGATTACCTCTTCGTCGGACAGGGGACCGAGGAAGCGGCGGGCCGGATGGGCGAACGCGTCGTGGCCCTGCACAACGCGCTGCTCAACCATAAGATCGTCCACGAGTATTACGTCGGCGGAAATGGCGGCCACGACTGGGCCACGTGGCGCCATCTGCTTTACTACAAATTCCTGCCGAACCTGTGGCGCAAAAAGTGAGGATGCTTCTCATGAGAACGGCTCTACTGCTGATTTCGGCCTGCGGACTCGTCTTCGCGCAGGCGGTGGCCCCCGTGAGGGTCGACGGCGGTCTCTTGCAGGGAACTGTAGAGGACGGGCTGACCGTTTACCGCGGCATTCCGTTTGCCGCGCCGCCGGTCGGCAACCTGCGATGGCGCGCGCCGCAGGCGCCGGCGAAGTGGGATGGCGTGCGGCAGGCCGCCCAGTTCGCGCCGTCCTGTGTGCAGGGCGGCGGCCGCGGCGGTCCGCCCCAGGGAAACGAGGACTGCCTGTATCTGAACGTCTGGACGCCCGCGAAGTCGCCGCGCGATCGCGTCCCGGTCCTCGTCTGGATCTATGGCGGCGGCTTCAGCGGCGGCGCCACATCCATCCCGACGTACAGCGGCGAGCGGCTCGCGAAGAAAGGTGTCGTGCTGGTCAGCGTGGCATACCGCGTCGGACAACTCGGCTTCCTGGCGCACCCCGAATTGAGCGCGGAAACCAGGAATCGCGTCTCCGGGAACTACGGACTGCTCGACATGATCGCCGGCCTCGAGTGGATCCGGAAGAACATAGCGGTCTTCGGCGGCGATCCCCGCCGCGTGACGATCTTCGGCGAATCGGCCGGCGGAATCGCGGTGAGTATGTTGTGCGCGTCGCCTCTCGCGAAAGGCCTGTTCCACGGCGCGATCTCGCAAAGTGGCGGGTCCTTCGGTCCGCCGCGTCCGGTGACTTTCCCCGGCGAGAATCTGAAGCGTCTCCCCGATGCGGAGAAGTCGGGCGCGGCTTACGCCAGGTCCATCTCGGAAGCGCGGACGCTGGCCGTCGACAAACTCCCAGCCGGCGGTCGCGGCATGGGCGGGTCGTGGCCGATCATCGACGGCTACGTCATTCCCGACGACCAATACAAGCTCTACGAGACCAGGCGGTATAACGACACGCCGATCCTGGTCGGCTACAACTCCGACGAGGGCGCGAGTTTCTCGCCTCCAGGCACTCCGCAGGACTATATCGCGGCCGTGAAGGCCCGTTATGGTCCGCACGCCGAAAGTCTCCTGAAGGTTTATCCTCCGGGCCCGGGGCCCGTGCCCGCCAAAACCGCGCGCGACCTGACCCGCGACGCCGCATTCGGATGGCACAC
>JAFDVU010000309.1 GCA_018268835.1 Acidobacteriota bacterium
CTGATCTACGTCGCGGTGCTGATGGGCGTTTTCGGCGCGCTGGCGCTGGTGCTGGCGTGCGTCGGAGTCTACGGCGTGATGGCCTACCTGGTGCAGGAGCAGACGCACGAGATCGGCATCCGGATGGCACTGGGCGCGGAGCGCGAAACGGTGTTGAGGATGATCCTCGGGCGCGGGCTCACCACCACCGCGGCGGGGCTTGCCTTGGGCCTGGTCATCGCGTTTCTACTGGCGCGATTGCTTGAGAACCTGGTCTTCGGCGTCACCGCCACCGATGCGGTCACGTTCCTTGCGATTCCCGCGGCGCTGCTGGCGGCCAGCGCCGCTGCGATCGTGATTCCGGCGCGCCGCGCGATGAGTATCGACCCGATCGTGGCGCTGCGGTACGAATAGCCTCGCCGTTCAAGAATGCAGGGCCGGCCGGAGCCGGCGCGGATTCCGGTTCAATCCAAAGGTCGGCCGGAGGCCGACGGTACCATGCGCGACCCGCGGTGGGTTACGCAAGCGTGTCGATCGGCGCCGGGTGCGACTGCTCAAAGACCGCGATCAAGGCTTCCTGGGCCAGGATGTAGCCGAGTTCGTCGACCCCCTCTACCAGGCAGTGCTTGGAGAACTGATCCACCTCGAAGCGGACCGCGCGGCCCGACGGAGTGGTCAGGGTCTGGTTCGGAAGATCGATCTTCACCGCGCCCTCGGCGGCGAACAACTCGGCGTGGACATCCGGCGGCACCACGATCGGCAGCAGGCTGTTCTTGAGCGAGTTCTGCTTGAAGATGTCGGCGAAGCTGGTGGAGATCACGGCGCGGAAGCCCCACTGTGTGAGCGCCCACGGCGCGTGCTCGCGCGAACTGCCGCAGCCGAAGTTGTCGCCGGCGAGCAGCACCTGCAGTCCCTGCGATTCGGGGCGATTCAGCACGAAGCCGGGATCCCGCCGCCAATCGAAAAAGAGCTGCTGATCCAGGCCCTGCTTCGAGGTGGTCTTGAGGAAGCGCGCGGGGATGATCTGATCGGTGTCGACGTTGTTGATCGGCAACTTGACCATGCGGGATTCGAAATTGGTGAAGGGCTTCATGCGAGGGTCCTCACGTCGGTGACCACGCCGGTGATGGCGCTGGCGGCGGCGGTCAGGGGGCTGGCCAGGAAGGTGCGTCCGCCCTTGCCCTGGCGTCCTTCGAAATTGCGATTGCTGGTGGAGACGCTGTATTGCCCGGGCGAGAGCTGGTCGCCGTTCATCGCGATGCACATGGAGCAGCCGGGTTCGCGCCACTCCGCTCCCGCGGCGGTGAAGATCTCGGGCAGCCCTTCGGCAATGGCCAGGCGCTTTACCTCCTGGGAACCGGGCACGACCATGACCCGCACCTTGGGGCTCACCTTGCGGCCCTTGAGGACGGCGGCGGCGGCGCGCAGGTCGCTGATGCGCGAATTGGTGCAACTGCCGATGAAGACCACGTCGATGGGGTGGCCGGCGAGCGGCTTCCCGCCTTCGAGCCCCATGTAGTGGAGCGCCTTGGCGATGGAGTCGCGCTCCAGCGGGTCGGCGACGCTGGACGGATCGGGCACGGGCTGGTTGATGGCCACGCCCATTCCGGGATTCGTCCCGTAGGTGATCATGGGCTCGAGCGCGTCGGCGTCGATCGTGACGGTGCGGTCGTAGGTCGCGCCTTCGTCCGTGGGGAGTTGCTTCCAGCGAGCGACGGCGGCATCCCACGCGGCGCCCTTGGGCGCGTGCGGGCGTCCGGAGAGATACTCGAAGGTCGCATCGTCGGGGGCAATCAACCCGGCGCGGCTGCCGGCTTCGATCGACATGTTGCAGACCGTCATCCGCTCTTCCATCGTGAGCGCGCGGATGGCGCTGCCGGTATACTCGAACACGCACCCGGTGCCGCCCCCGATGCCGATCTTCGCGATCAGCGCGAGGATGATGTCCTTGGCGGAAACACCCGGCTTGAGCGTACCGTCCACCTTCACCTGGAAGGTCTTCGAGCGGCGCTGCAGGAGGCATTGCGTGGCCAGCACCTGCTCCACCTCGCTGGTGCCGATGCCGAAGGCGAGAGCGCCGAACGCGCCGTGCGTGGCGGTGTGGCTGTCGCCGCACACTACCGTCATGCCCGGTTGCGTGAGTCCCAGTTCGGGACCGATGACGTGCACGATACCCTGGCGTTCGCTGTGCACGCCGAGGCAGCGGATGCCGAAATCGCGGCAGTTGGTCTCCAACTGCGCGAGTTGTTTGGCGGCGATCTCATCCACGATGGGAAGCGCGCGGTCGGTGGTGGGGATGGAGTGATCGGCGGTGGCGATGGTCAGGTCCGGACGGCGGACTTTAATACCGCGGTCGCGCAGTCCCTGGAATGCCTGCGGCGACGTCACTTCGTGCACCAGGTGAAGATCGATGAAGAGCAGGGTGGGAGCGCCTTCGCGGGCGTGGACTACGTGGGAGTCCCAGAGTTTTTCGATGATGGTACGAGGCATATTCTTCCAATTCGAAAAGCAGGCGGGAGGCCTGCGCTACAGCGCGTCGCAGACCGCCTGCCCGACCTGTTCGGTAGTGGCGGGCGTGCCCTTGGGGCGGAGGTCCGCGGTGACGCGGCCGCCGGCGAGGACGCTCTCGATGGCGCGATCCACCGCCGCGGCTTCTTCTTTCAGCCCGAAGCTGTAGGCGAGCATTGCGGCGACGCTGCCGATAGCGCCCAGCGGATTCGCCTTGTTCTGTCCCGCGATGTCCGGCGCGGAGCCGTGTACCGGTTCGTACAATCCGGTCCACGCGCCGGTGGGACGCCGGTCGCCGATGGAAGCGCTGGGCAACATCCCGATCGACCCCGCCAGTACGGCGCCTTCGTCGCTCAGGATGTCGCCAAACATGTTCTCGGTAAGAACGATGTCGAAGCGCTTTGGGTTGAGGATCAACTGCATCGCGCAGTTATCGACCAGCAGGTGATCCAGTTCCACATCGGGAAATTCCTTGGCAATCTCGACCACTACCCTGCGCCAGAGTTGAGAATTCTCCAGCACGTTCGATTTATCGACCGAGGTCACCTTCTTTCGGCGGGCGCGCGCAAGGTGGAAGGCCATGCGGGAAACGCGCTCGATTTCCGCGCGCGTGTAGGTCATGGTATTGACCGCCCGCGTCTCCGCGCCGTCTTCGAAAATTCCGCGCGGAGTTCCGTAATAGATCCCGCCCGTCAGTTCGCGGACGATGATCATGTCGGTGCCTTCCACCAGGTGGTTCTTCAGGGGTGAAGAATCCACTTGCGACGCGTAGGCCCGCACCGGGCGCAGGTTGGCATACACACCGAGCGCCTTGCGGATCCCCAGCAAACCTTTCTCGGGCCGCTTCTCCGGCGGCGCGTTATCGAATTCCGGGAGCCCGACGGCGCCCATCAGGGTCGCGTCGGCATCGGCGGCGAGTTTCGCCGTCTCCTCCGGGAATGGGGTGCCCGTCTTGTGAATGGCGATGCCGCCGAGCAACCCTTCGGTGATCTTGACTTGGTGCTTCCAGATATCGGCGACGCGGTGAAGCACGCGCACGGCTTCGCG
>JAFDVU010000030.1 GCA_018268835.1 Acidobacteriota bacterium
CCAACACGCTCGACGATCGCGGCGTGTCCGCTGTCGGGCTTACCGGATACGCCGGCTTCGGCCGCGCCAACGGCAACCTCGGCAACATCGACAACAACTATCAGGTCGACGAGGGCATCAACTGGGTGCGCGGCAACCATACCCTGCAATTCGGCGGCAGCGTCCGCTACCACCGCACCTGGCAGGAGAACGCCAACGCCAACGCGCTCGGCACGGTCGCCTTCCAACCCTTCTTCACCGCGCAGTTGACCACCAACGCCGCGGGCGCTCCCGCCGCCGCCCCCAACTCCGGAAATTCGTTCGCCGATTTCCTCCTCGGCATGCCGTTCAACGCCTCACTCGCCGGCCTGCCCATGTTCCAGTACCGCTTCACCGAATACACGCCCTACGTGCAGGACACCTGGCGCATCGCCCGCTCCCTCACTCTGAACTTCGGCCTCTCCTGGTACCTCTCCACCGTGCCCGACCCGCAGGGCGCCGGACGCCGGTACGTCCACGGCTTCGATCCGCAAACCGGCCTGCTGACCTACGCCGCGCTCAACCAGGTCTCCCCGAAAGTGACTTCCTTCGACGGCAACAACTTGACCCCGCGCCTCGGCATTGCCTGGCAGCCGGGTTTCCTCAAAGGCACCGTGATCCGCGCCGGCGCCGGCACCTACTACTACAACGCCGCGCTCTCCGAAGCACAGTTCGCCATGGTCGCGCCGCCCTTCAACACGCCGCTGCAGCTCTTCAATGCCCAGCCCAATCCCACTTACACACTCGGACAAAACATCTTCCCGGCGTCCAGCTTCCCCGCGCTCTCCAACTCGACCGCCGCGTCCCTGCCCAACGGCTCCACCGCGTTCCTGCTCAACCCACCCGGACTCGTCCCCTATGTGAACCAGTGGAACCTCTCCATCGAGCGCGCCTTCGGCGCCAATGACTCGATCGAGATCGATTACCTCGGCTCCTCCGCGCACCGCCTCCAGAACCGCTACGACCAGGACCAGTGCCGCCCCAACGCCGCGCTCCTCTGTAGCGCCTCTACCAAGCCCTACGCGCGATACGCCGGCCTGCTCACCGGCGATTTCAACGGCAACTCGTCCTACGAAGCGCTGTACGCCAAGTTCCACCACCGCGTCCGCGCCGGCCTGAACCTGCGCCTGGAGTACTCCTTCGCCAAGGTGCTCACCGACGCCTTCGAGGGTCCGGCCGTCGCCACCAGTTCCCAGATCGCCGTCTGCCGCGCCTGCGACAAAGGCTTCGCCTCCTTCGACCAGCGCCACCGCCTCGTCGCCAGCACCATTTACGATCTCCCCATCGGACACGGACGCCAGTTCGGCGGTGCCATGCCCAAAGCGCTCGACACCATCGCCGGAGGGTGGAGCCTCACCGCCATCGCCACCTTCGCCACCGGCGTCCCCATCTTCCTCAGTTCACCCAGCCAGACTGCCAGCATCTACGTCACCCAGCGCCCCAACCAGCTCTGCGGCGGCGCCGATTCCTCGCTCTCCGGCAACCTGCGCACCGACGGCCTCGTCTACTTCAACACCGCCTGCTTCGTAACTCCCCCGGCCGGCTACTTCGGCACCGCCGGACGCGCTCCCTTGCACGGCCCCGGCCAGAATAACTGGGACCTCGGCCTGCAGAAGGATTTCCCCTTGCCGCTCACCGAACAGAGCCGCCTTCAGTTCCGCGGCGAGTTCTTTAACGCCTTCAACCACGCCCAGTTCACCAACCCCAACTCCAATACCGGCGCCGCGAATTTCGGCTTCGTCTCCGGCACCGCCGCCCCCCGTCTGGTTCAGGTAGCCTTAAAGCTGGTTTGGTAGGATCCCCCATGACCCTCTCCCGACGCCACCTCCTGGAACTCACCGCGCTTTCGGCCTTGCCCGCGCGCGCGGCCGATCGTCCGCCCAACATCATCCTCCTGCTCGGCGACGACCACCGCGGCGACGCGCTCGGCTGCCGCGGCAACACCGTGGTGAAGACGCCCCAGCTCGACCGCCTGGCGAGCGAAGGCGTGCTCTTCGAAAACCACTTCGCCACCACCCCCATCTGCTGCACCAGCCGCGCCAGCATCATGCTCGGTGAATACGCCGGCTCTCACCGGATCAACGATTTCGCCACGCCCCTTGCCCCGGCCCAGGTCTCGCGCGCTTACTGGACCCAGTTGAGCCGCGCCGGATATCACACCGGCTTCATCGGCAAATTCGGCGTCGGCAACAAGATGCCCGAGGATTCCTTCGACGTGTGGATGGGATTCGGCGGCCAAGGCCACTACTTCCCGCACGGCCCGACCGGGCCGCACCTCAACCACATCATGCGCGACCAGGCCGCCGAGTTCCTGCACAGCGCGCCTTCGGGCAAGCCCTTCTGCCTCTCCGTCAGCTTTAAGGCGCCGCACGAACAGGATGAAGACCCACGTCAGTACCTGCCCTCGGCTGATACCGAAGCCCGCTACGCCGGCGTGACCGTTCCGCCGCCGCGCGGCGCGGGCATGGACGACATCAACCGTTTTCCTATTGCCTTCCACCGTTCCGAAAACCGCCGCCGTTGGGGTGTGCGCTTCGCCACGCCGGAGCTATACCAGACCTCCATGAAAGGCTATTACCGCCTGGTCACCGGCATCGATGACGTAGTCGGCTCCCTGCGCGGAACCCTGCGCACACTCGGGATCGACGACAACACCGTGATTATCTATTCCGCCGACCATGGAGCTTTCAACGGCGAACACGGCTTCTCCGGCAAATGGTTCGGCCACGAGGAGAGCGTCCACATCCCGCTGATCGTCTACGACCCCCGCCTGCCCGCCACCGCCCGCAACAAGCGCAGCCGTGCCACGAGCCTGAACATCGATCTCCACCCCACGGTGCTCGACCTTGCCGGCGTCGGTGTGCACTCGAATCCGCAGGGGCGCAGCCTCGCGCCGCACCTGAAGAACCCCGACGCCCCCGGCCGCGCCATCCATTTCTTCGAACACCACTTCCCGTACAACGGCTGGATCCCTTCGAGCGAAGGCATCCGCACGCATCGCTGGAAGTACATCCGCTACACCGATTCCGCCGCGCCCTATGAGGAACTCTACGACCTGCGCGACAACCCCACCGAGACCAACAACCTGATCGCCAGCCCCGAACATCGTCGCGCGCGAGAGACGCTCACACGCTATTGCGACCGCTGGCGGGGAGCGCTCACCGCGTGGAAGCCCGATACCGCGTGGAACGACCCCATCAACGAAGCCGACCTCCAGCGCGACGGCCTCACCTGATCGCGCGGTCCCCGGGGAACAGCCGGTCCACGTTCCTCGGGCCGACGAAACAGTGTTGCGCGTACACCGCGTCCGGCACCAGCCTGTGCTGCGCCAGGTGAATCGCCATCCGCGTCAATTCCGCGCCATAGCGTTCCGGATGATATGCCACCGAACCGATCAGCGGCGAGCCTGGCCGGCGCATCTCCAGGCGCGCCGCCAGGGTCGCGTTCTGCCCGGCCACGGCGTACTCGCCCTCGTGCTTCGCCTGCCGGAACGCCGCGATCGCGCCCAGCGCCCCCGGATCGTTGATCGCCGCCACCAGGCAGTTGCCCGCCGGCGCGGTGCTCAACCATTCCCGCACCGCGCGCCGCGAGTGCGCGAAATCGTTGCGGCCGTCGAGCCGGACCACCTGCGAATCCCGAATCCCCGGGATGACGTCGCGGATGCCCTCCAGCGCGCCCGTCATGCGCATCTCCGGCAGCGGGCCGGCCTCGGGCAACTCGATCAGCACCACCCGCTCCACCCGCGACTTCCATTGGCGCCGCGCCCAGCGCCCCAGCGCCTGCCCCGCCGTCCATCCCGCGCCATAGTTGTTGGCCCCGTAATACGGCGCGCCCGGCAGCGGCATCTCCACCGCGATCAGTGGAATACCGGCGCTCCGCAGCCGCTCCGAGATCGTCCGCGCAATCGCCTCGATGGTCGTGAACACGATCGCCACGTCCACGCGCTTGCGTACCATGGCGTCGATATTGCGCAGCGCCACCTCGCGATTGAAGCGGTTGTCGAACACCATCAACTCGACATCGTAGAGTTCGGCGGCCCGCCACAGGTGCGCCGTGATCTGCGCCGGAAACTCCGCTCGCTCGTTCTGTGATGCGTACCCCACGCGCAGCTTCCGCCGCGGCGTCAAACTCGTCAGCGAGCGGAACCCCACCGGCTTCACCCGCTCCACCAATCCCGCCGCCGCCAGGCTCTGAAGCAGCCTCGACACCGTGGCCTTGTGCAGCCCCGTGCGGTCCACCACGTCCCGCACCCGCAGGACGGCGCCGTCCGCGCCGAACGCCCGCAGAATATCGGCCGCGCGCAGGATCGGTTCCATCGTGTGCCATTGTAATCTCGTTCTGGTGGTGCCGGCGCCAATCCCGCTGCCGCCCGGTGAGGCCCCTTACCGCCTGTGCCGCTTGTGGAACACGTAATTCCCAATGAACCACCCCGCCGCCGCACCCGCCACCACATCCGCGGCAAAGTGGCGGCGCTGCGTGAACCGCGAAACCATCACCATCGAAGCCACGCTGTATGCCGCCACCGGGATGATGCGCGGCCGTGGGTATTCGTGCGCGATCACGCTGGCCACGGCCCAGGCCTGCATCGCATGGCCGGACGGAAAGCTGGAGTCCCATTTGGTCGCGCCCCTCCAGAACCGGCCGTTTCCGCTGCCCTCCAGAGGACGCTCGCGCCATGTGACCATCTTCAGCGTCTCTCCCACCAGGAATGTGTCCGCCACCGCCTCCGCACCGATCAATCCGGCCTCGCGCATGCGCGCGTCGCCGCGCAACGTTCCGCCTAAGTAGAGCGCCATCACACCAGGTCCCACCGAGTAAGCCGCGCCAAACCGCGACGTGATGCTGCTCACATCGATCTGGCCGGATGTGTTCGGCAGTTGCTTCGAGGTCCAGCGGTCCGAAGCCACTAACCCCGCGGTGACGGATCCGAACAGCCCCCACCATTTCCCACTCCGCGTTGTGGCGTGGAACGGGCTCGACCAGATCCCTTTCTGGTCCTGCCAGATGCGGCGGGGAAAGCTTCGCCAGTTCAGTGCCTGCTCCGCATCGTTCTGTCCGCGCAGAACCGGGAACTGCGCTGTAACCGCCCACAAGAGTAACAGGCGGAAGGCCGAGCGGCGGATCCGATGTGCCAAGCCCGATCTCCTGAGCCCATCTTACTTCCAAAAGCCACACGTTTCTCGCAATTCACCGGGTGTAATTCAGTAATGAGGAGAGTAAACTCTGTGTAAGGGGCCGGGCGTTTATGACCGCGCCTGCGGAACAGCGCATCGAAATCCGGCGCCGGACCCCCTCCGGAACGTCCGGCACGTCCAGCATGTACGGGCTGCCTCCTGAGGTCATCGCCACGGCGGTACGCCGCTTGGGATTCCTCGGGCTGGTAGTCGCCGTCATGTTCCCGTGCGCCCCCTGGCTCGAGTTCTTCATCCAGCCCGACCGCGTAGCCGGCCTGGTCCCCAAAATTGTCGCGGCCCTGATGGTCCCGGTCGGCGCAGCGATTTGCATGCTGGCGTGGAGCCGCAAGGTGCGCTCCGAACTGGTGCTGGATCTGGGGCTGGTTTTCGAAGTGGTGGTCGCCTTCGCGCTCTCCCTCACCGAAAACACACCCGCCTGGCCGGCGGACCAGATGCTGCGCGGCGTCTCCTGGAACTGCCTCTGGATCTCGATGTACGTCGTGACCATCCCCGGCACCTTCGGCAAGAGCATCCTGGCGGCCATCACCGCCGCCTGCATGGGGCCGTTCGGCCTGCTGGTGGCCATGTCCATCGAAGACGCCTATCCCTCGACCGCCCAGATCTTCAACCTGGCGCTTCCTTTCGTGGCCGCGGCCTGGGCCATCCCAGTGTCGCGGCACTTCTACCACCTCAGCACGCAGGTCACCCGTGCGCGCGCCATGGGCAGCTACGAACTCCTGGAACTCATCGGTAAGGGCGGCATGGGCGAAGTGTGGAGCGCCCGGCACCGTATGCTGGCCCGGGTCTCCGCCATCAAGCTCATCCGCTCCGAGGAACTCTCCATCGCCGCCGGGGAAAATGCCCGGCTGCTCTTGCGCCGCTTCGAACGCGAGGCTCGTGCCACCGCGGCGCTGCGCTCGCCCCACACCGTGTCGCTCTACGATTACGGCACCACGGACGACGGCAGCTTTTACTACGTGATGGAACTCCTGGACGGCCTCGACCTGGAAACCCTGGTGCAGCGCTACGGGCCGCTGCCGGCAGGACGAGTGGTCGCGATCCTTTCGCAAGCCGCGAAGTCGCTCGCCGAAGCCCATGAGATCGGCCTGGTGCATCGCGATATCAAGCCGCGCAACATCTTCGTCTGCCGGCTGGGTACCGAGTACGACTTCGCCAAGGTTCTGGATTTCGGCCTGGTCAAAATGAACGCGATCGAGGGCACCCAGACCTGCCTGACACGCGAAGGCGTGACCACCGGCACCCCGGCCTACATGGCCCCCGAAATCGCCATGGGCCGGCCCGATATCGACGGCCGCGCGGACCTCTATGCGCTCGGCTGCGTTGGTTACTTTCTCCTCACCGGCCACCTCGTCTTCGAAGCCGAAAGCGCCATGGCTATGGTCATGTCCCACTTGCAAGAGCGGCCTGTGCCGCCCTCCCGGCGCACCGAAATCCAAGTCCCCGGCTGCCTCGACCGGCTGATTCTCCAGTGCCTGGAGAAGGACCCCGCCGCACGTCCGCAAACAGGCCTCCAGTTGTTGGATCTGCTGGCCGAGTGTAGCGCCTCGGTCGAGCCCTGGACCCAGAGACGGGCCGGGCAGTGGTGGCAGACGCACCTGCCCCAACCGGACGCCCGCCGCATGATGCAGGCCGCAGCCGCCGGAGAGCCGACCGAGTGAGCCGCCGCCGGGATACCGCCTCGGCCGCGTTGATGGCCACTCTCGGCGCCGCCCTGATCATCGCGCACCAGGCAGGCGCCCGCGCCGTTCGCGAGACCCTCTTCCTGGACTCCTTCCGCTCGCAATCTCTGCCGTCTATGATGATCGTGGCCGCCGTGTTCTCCATTGCCGTCGCGTCCCTCGTCTCGCGCGCCATGGCCGCTCAGGGACCGGCACGCCTGGTCCCGAGCGCCTTTGTGGCCAGTGCGATGCTCCACCTCGGTGAGTGGGGCCTCGTTTTTCAATTCCCGCGGATTGTGGCGGTAGTCTTTTACCTGCATTTCAGCGGGCTGGGCCTGGTGCTCATCTCCGGATTCTGGTCTTTGGTCAACGAGCGCTTCGACCCCTACGCGGCCAAAAAGCGGATGGCCGGAATTGCCGGCGGCGCGGCATTTGGCTCCGTCGCCGGGGGCGGAATTGCGTGGGCCGCCGGCAAGTTCCTCACGCCCGCGGAAATGCTCCCTGTATTGTGCCTCATGCACCTTGCCTGCGCATGGATCCTGCGGGCGTTCCAGCCGCTCGCTACGTGTGCCCGGCCTGCAACTGCTGCTACCGGAGGTCCGTGCGCGGGCGCCCGCATGATCGGCGCCCATCCCTACCTGCGCTATCTGGCGCTACAGGTCTTCCTGGGCGCCGTCGGCGCCGCCCTCATCTACGTCGTCTTCATGGCTCGCGTACAGGCCACGATTCAGGACCGGCTACCCTTCTTCGCTCTCTTCTATACCTGCACCAACCTCTTGAGCCTGCTCATTCAATCGACAGTGACGCGATTGCTCCTCGAAAAAGCCGGGCTCGGGGTCACCGCCGGCGCGCATCCGGCCGCCATCGTCCTGGGAAGTCTGGGAGCCGCTTTGGCGCCGGGGCTCGGCGGCGCGACTTTCGGCAAGGGTTCCGAACATGCGGTCCATAACTCGCTCTTTCGCTCCGCCTACGAACTGTTCTACACGCCGCTTCCTCCCGGCGAAAAGCGTTGCGTTAAGCCGCTCATCGATGTCGCCTTCGAACGTCTCGGCGACATCGCCGGCTCGCTGGTCAGCCGGAGCCTGCTCTTGCTGGGACCAGCGCTCGCGCAGCCGTTCATGCTCGCGGCCGCCGCTGGCGTGGGCCTCGCGGGACTCCTCATCGCGCGGCGCCTCGACTGCGGTTACGTCGCCGAGCTCGAACGCAGCCTCCGGAGCCGCGCCGTCGAATTGGACCTCGAAGACGTCACCGACCACACCACGCGCCTTACCCTGATCCGCACCCGCGTCGGACTCCCAGCCCGCCCCGAGCCCGGCCGCCTGCTTCACCCCGAGACTCGCGTCCCTCCCACCGACCCGCTCCTCCGCCGCATCGCCGACTTGCACTCCGGCGATCCGCCTCGCGTGCGCCGCGCACTCGGCGAGGCCCCCATCGACTCCTGTCTCGCCGCGCACACGATCGCCCTGCTTGGTTGGAACGAGGTGGCCCAGGATGCCATGGACGCCCTCCGCAACGCCGGCCCCGCCATCACCGGCGAGCTGGTGGATGCCCTCCTCGACCCCTCCACCGATTTCGCCGTCCGCCGCCGGATCCCGCGTATCCTGGGCGGGTTCCCCTCCGCACGCGCCTTCGCCGGACTCGTAGGCGGCCTCGAGGACCAGCGTTTCGAAGTCCGCTACCACTGCGGCAGGGCTTTGGCCTCTATACTCGGACGCGACTCCGCCATGTCGCTCTCCCACGACGACGTCTACCGCGCCGTCTCCCGAGAGTTGGAGGTCGATCGTCACTTGTGGGAAAGCCACCGCCTGCTCGACCCCGGCGACGAGGATCAGCTCATCGGCGACCGCGCCAATCGCGGGCTGGAGCATGTCTTCACCCTGCTCTCTACGGTCCTGCCGAAAGAGCCGCTGCGCATTTCCTTCTACGCCCTGCACACCGGCGACGAGATGCTGCGCGGAACCGCCCTCGAGTACCTCGATAACGTCCTTCCACCGCCCGTCCGTGAGCGTCTCTGGTCGGTCCTGGAGGACAAGCACCCCACGAAACACGCAGGCCGCACTCACGACGAAGTGCTCGCCGCGCTGCTCGAGTCCCACGCCTCCATCCAGGAAAAACTCCTCGAACTCCGCGGAAAGTTGTAGGGCCGTTACGCGACTGCCGGCAGCAGCCGCTTGTGCTCCCGCACCACCGCCATCACAAACACCAGCCAGATCGCGACGAAGCACACGTTCAGCACCGCGTAGTGCCGCACCCCAAGTGCAACTTGGGTGCCCACCGCCACCAGCAGGCCACCCAACATGTCGCCAAAACGAACCACAAAGGTATCGATCGCGATCTTGGCTTTGTACTTGGCTTCACGGCTTGTGGGCAGGAACAAGGCCTGCCGGGCGGTGTTGTTGATCGAATACTCGGTACTGTTTTCCAGCACCTTTACCACCCTCACGATGCCGAAAACCGGGAGCGCCAAAGCCAATCCGTACCCGGAAAATGCAATCACGGGCAGAATGAACAACGCCGCCCTGACCCCGAAATAGCGGAAGATGCGCGAGACGAAGAACATCTGCAGGATCAGCACCACTAGATTCTGCATGGCCCCGAACCTGCCCGCGAACTCCCCGAAGAAAGCCAGTCGCTGAGCGCCGGTGGTCTGCGCCGCCTGAATTTCCGCCAGCTTATTCATCATGAACTGTCCCGTGGAGTTCACCAGGTTGAGGAGAAGAATGCAAGCCGCGATGAGAAACAGGTAGCGGTTGGACATTAGCAGCCGAAAGCCACCCTTCCTTCCGATAGGCTCCGCGGCGATGCGATGCTGCACGCTTCCGGCTGCCGCCGATTCCCGCCGATTGACCATCAGGGTGAGCAGCGTGCTGAGGATCAACACTGCGCCGGCGGCCAGCATCAGACGGGGCACTCCCAGTGCACGGAAAGTCGTCGCGGCGAACTGTGCTCCAACAAGACTTCCCAGAGCCGATCCGATGCCGACCATGGGGAACAGACGCTTGCCCTTGTGCTCGTCGTAGAGGTCGTTGGCGAAGGCCCAGAACTGCCCCACCAGCAGGTTGTTGAAGATGCCCAGCCAGATGAAATAACCCACCCCGATGCGCACACCCGCGCTCGCCAGGACAGCAAAAACCGCCAGATGAGAAGCAAAAAAGATGGTCACCCAGGAGACCAGCCGGACCCGCACCGCACGTGCGGCAAAGGCCCCGTAGGCGGGTACCAGGAACAACAATACGAAGGCCATTCCAGCCGACGTGTACGCTTCCGCCTCAGGGCCGAACTGACTCAGGATCAGCGCCTCCCGCACCGGTTTCAGCACGTAATAGGCAGCCAGCAACACGAACGCGTTCGCCGCCAGCAATAGCGCCCCCGCGCCTTCCCCCGCCCGTACGTCTGCAAACAGCGACAAGCCCCGGTCGATCAGCCGCTTTTTCTTTCCGTCCAGGACGACGAATACCGGGAACGATTTTTGCGAGTCGAGAACCGAAGTATCCATACTCACCACGTCCGCTCGAGACCCACCACCACCCACCCGCCGTTCTGCCGGCGGAGGTAGGCGGTCACCGCCTTCTTCGGATCCTCCCCGCGGATGTCGGCCGCGAAGTACTCGCCGTCCCGCGCAATCCGCGCCTCGCCGGGAATCATCGGACCCGCGGCGCCCGCCAGCGCCGTCTTCACCCGCGACACGTTGTCGAACCGCGACCACTGCACCCGGTACTCGCGCGGCGGCACGAAGCCGTACTTCGCCGCCAGATCCTCGAACACCAGTCGCCCGTCCGCCACTTCGAACCCGTCCAGCGGCAGCACCCGCGCGAAATACGTCCGCCCGATCTTGTCTCGCCGCGCGATCAGGCACCGCGTAATCCAATCCGCGGATGCCGGGTCGGTGTACTGACCCGTCTCTACGATGGCCTGGATCTCCTCGTCGCGGAACGCCATCACCTGCTTCGCCGCCCAGAAAGTGTCGTCCGGAAGACGGTTGTCGAATGCCGGATTCGGATAATTCGGCTTCCAGCGCTCGGGCTGAAACAGGTCCGATTCGAACCGGCCCACCTCCGGCAGTTTCGGATAGCGCGCCTTCGCCCACCGCGGGACATACAGCCCCAGCGTCACGATCTGGAGCAGCGACGGCCGCACCTCGAACATGTACTGATTCCCTGCCCGCGGACTCTTGGCCGTAAAACTGTCGCTGCCGAACGCCGCGCCGAAATCGAACAGGTTGTGCCGGACCGACCCCGCGCCATTCTCTTCGATCAGAGAGTCGAAGTTGTTGAGAGACTTCACGTCGTTGTGTCCAAGCCACGCGCAAAACACGAACAGGCCGCGCAGATCGCGACGGTGCTCGTGCGCAACCACGTCGTTCGGATCGTCCGTTCGCGTGCCGTGGAAGCGGAACGAGCCCATGGGTTTGCCCGGCAAATGTTTGCTCGCTACCGCAAGATATCGCCCGTCGGAATCGCGCGGCGCATGGAGCAGAATCTCGTCGATGTCCCGCTCGTGCATGGCGCGCCTTTTGCCCTGGACATCGACGATCGTGGCCTCGGCTGCAACCACCAACTGTTCGCGCTCGAACTTGACCACATAGTTCTCCGGCACCCAGTACCCAAGGGCATAAAAGAACTTGGCGCCGATGACCTCGGCTCCGGTAGCCATGTTGCGGTTTTCCAGCGGGTCCACCTTGATCACGTACTTTTGGCCGCCTGAGTCCTCAATGGTAAATCCCGGGGTCACTCCAATTGTCTTGGGCTTGGACACTTTCCACGGCCCGGCCCGCACCGGACCGTGGCCGGTGTTAGGTCCGCGTCGAAGCTCGTCCACGGTCATACGCACGCGCCCGTGACGGTTGGTGTACCAGGCGCTATCCGGCACCTCACCCAGCGTGTTGACTGCCTGCGCCGGAATCGGCTTCCCGTTCTTCGGCTGCTTTTCTCCCGGGGTGGCCAACGTATGCCAGAGGAAGTCGTAATATTCGCTCAACTTCCGCTCATCGATCTGCTTCACGGAGAGCGGCGGCGGCTCCTTCCACAGCGGGTCGTCCGGATAGAACCGCTGTGCGTCCGCTCCCGCTGCGAACAGCAGGAACAGGCCGGCGCTCAGAACACGTTGTTGAACTTGAGCCACAGTTGAAATCCTTCGTGGCTGAATCCCACGTCCAGACGCATGAACACGTTGTTGCGCACATTGAAGCGAAACCCGAAGCCGGCCGACGCTTCCAGGTTCTTCAGGTTCCAGTCCGCTCGCCGGTGGAATACCTTGCCGGCGTCGGCAAACAGCGCCATGTCCAGCCCGCTGAAACTCTCCCAACGGTACTCGCCGTTGAACACGATCAAGTTGTCGTCGTAAAAGCGGAACGGCCGGAAGCCGCGCAGATCGTCGGACCCGCCCAGCGTCGGCTGCAGGTAAAACGGCACGGTCTGCCCGGCGTCCGTATCGGTCAACACGGATTTTCCCCGTAGGGCGATTACCCGCCGCCGGTTGAAGAATGAAATATACTGCTGGACCTCCATGTCCATCCGGCGGAACGAATACAGGCTGAACTCCCGATCAGCGTTCCACGTGTAGCGGAACACGTAGTTCCCTCCGTCGCGCGGTCCCCCTGGGTTATCCCGATAGTCGTACTGGGCAAATAGACAGCCGCGCAGAAAGTTGGACTGCCGATCGATTCCGGGAGTCACCGCGGGCGGGAAGATCTGCTCCGTGGATACAAACCGTGGGTCGGCTCCCGGCCCAACATTGACCATCAGGTAACCCAGGGTTCCTCCGAGACTCAGATGGCGCAACGGCCGCACCCCCGCCGTCCCATCGAATGCGGTATCTTCCAGCCGGTAGTCGCTGCGCCCGGCCTTGTGCGAGTCCGGTCCCGGTCCGTAGTAATCGATGCGCGGGTAATTGCGATGGACCGAGTAGACGTCGGCGAACATCCGTCCGCCGGCCAGCTTGGGGAAAGTGAATTGAAGGTCGTATAACTGGTATCGTTTCGCGGAAACGCTGGCGGAAGTGCGCAGTACGAAACCGCCGTCGGCCAAGTCCCGCCGCAGATACTCGGGACCCACCGCAAATCCCGATCCACTTACGAGTCCTCCGAGTTTCAGGCGGAAGCCGGCCACACCCGAGGTGAAGCGCTCTACCAGCCGCCTGTCTTTGATGGCCACGAGAACCCGTTCGGGCTTCGACGTTTCGTCCGGCTCCAGTTCGCCGGCCTTTTTCTGCCGCGCCACTTGGATCTCCTGCGCGCGGGAGGCCTCATCGGCAGCCAGGGGAGCACTTAGCAGTAGCAGCGGAAACAGCCACGCCGCCAGACTACGCATAACTGCCGGTATCAGACTACTCCACCCGTACGCCAATTACAAGAGTTGGTTGTCCGATTTGTCCGATTTGTCCGTTGTACCGGTGCCACCGGCAATCCTGTTGCCGGCGGGGGTGTACCCTGGAAAGAACGAGGTTGGAATGAAGAAGCTTCTCTTGTTCGGGGCCGCGGTGTTTTCGCTCGCCGCCGCGGTGGACTACACCGCCGAAGGCGACGCCTGGTGGGCCCACATCCGCTTTCTAGCCGATGATGCCCTCCAGGGACGCGACACCGGCAGCGAAGGCTATCACAAGGCCGTCCAGTACGTCGCCACGAAAATGGAACAGTTCGGCCTGAGGGCCGCTGGCTCAGACGGCTACCTCCAACCCGTCAACTTCGAGACCCGCGAACTCGTGCCCGCCGAATCCTCCCTCGCGCTCGTGCGCGACGGCAACGAACAGAAACTCTCTCCCGCCGAAGCCACCATGAACGCCCGCGCGGACGCCGGCACCGTCGAAGCGCCCATGGTCTTTGCCGGCTACGGCCTGCGCATCCCCGAAGCCCATTACGACGAACTCGCCGGCCTCGACCTCAAGGGCAGGATCGTGGTCTACGTCAACGCCCCCGGACCCGTGGACGCGCCCGGCCCCGTGAAGTCGCACGCCGGCTCGGCCGCCGAACGCTGGGAGACCCTGCGCGCCGCCGGCGCCATCGGAGTCGCCATTATCATGAACCCGCGCGCGCCCGCCGTCACCGGACAGCCCCCCACCAACGGATCCGGCCCGGCAGCCGGACGCGGCGCCCGCGGCGGCGCGGCGGGCATGGGCGCCGCCGGACGCGGTCCGCAGAAGGTCTTCCTCCTCGCCGATCCCGCCCTCCAGGAGCAGGCCGGCCAGAAGGTCGCGCTCACCATCACCCGCGCCGGCGGAGAGAAGTTCTTCATCGGCAGCGGCCACACCTACGACGAGATCCTCGCGCTCGCCCGCGATAACCGGCCCCTGCCCAAGTTCCCCCTTGCCGGCACCCTGCGCGCCACCACCGTCGTCAGGACGGAGAAACTCGAAGCGCCCAACCTCGCCGGCATCCTGCCCGGTTCGGACCCCGGCCTTAAGAACCAGTACGTGATTCTGTCCGCCCACCTCGATCACGTCGGCGTGGGACGCCCGGTCAACGGCGACGCCATCTACAACGGCGCCATGGACGACGCCTCCGGCATCGCCTCCATTCTCGAAATCGCCCGCATCATGAAGGCCGAAGCCATGAAGCCGCGCCGCTCGGTCGTTTTCCTCGCGGTCACTGCCGAAGAGAAGGGCGAACTCGGCTCGCGCTACTTCGCCATGCACCCCACCGTGCCCGCGAAGGACATCGTGGCCGATATCAACCTCGACATGTTCATGCCCCTGTTCGACCTCAAGTTCGTCGAAGTGCAGGGCCTCGGGGAATCCACCCTCGGCGACAACGTCCGCGAAGCCGCCGAACCCTTCGGTGTTACTGTGCAGGCCGACAAGGAACCCGAGCAGAACCGCTTCATCCGCAGCGACCAGTACAGCTTCATCCGCAACGGCGTCCCCTCCCTCGCCTTCAAGTTCGGCTACGAGTTCGGCACCCCCGAAGATAAAATCTTCCACGACTGGATCCGCGACCGCTACCACAAGCCCAGTGACGATCTCGATCAACCCGTCGATAAAGCCGCCGCCGCGAAGTTCGACCGCCTCATCGCCAGCCTGCTCATGAAGGTCGCCGACGCCGACGCCAAACCCGCCTGGAAAAGCGATTCCTTCTTCCGCCGCTTCGCGAAGTAAAATCGACCTACGGACCCAGGGAGCGCACGCACCAGGAGGAGGGGTATGCGGATTCTTGCGGGATTGCTGACTCTGGCGGCGGTGGGCCTCGCCCAGCACCATGACATGGCGCCTCCGGCCGCGAAGCCGGTGGTGCTCTACAAAGGGCTCGGAACCTGGCGCCATCCCATCGCCACCAAAAGCCCCGATGCGCAGCGTTTCTTCGATCAGGGCCTGGCACTGCTTTACGGCTTCAACCGCTACGAAGCCCTGCGCTCCTTCCGCAAGGCGAGCGAACTCGACCCCGCGGCCGCCATGCCCTACTGGGGGATGGCCGCGGCGCAGGGTCCGTACGTCAACATGGACGGCGACCCGAGCTTCGACCTCAAGGGCGCCTGCGCCGCCGTCGAAGCCGGCCGCAGAGCCGCCGCCTCCGCCCCGCCGCGCGAGCGCGAATACCTGGCTGCCGCCGCCACCTGGTGCCCCGAATACAAGCCCGCCCAACACATCCGCGCCATGAAGACCCTCGCCGCGCACTGGCCGGACGATCTCGACGCGCAGACCCTCTACGCCGAATCGCTCATGATCCCGATCCGCTGGAAGTGGTACGGCGCGGACGGACGTCCCGCAGAAGGCATGGCCGAGGCCGAGCGCACGCTCGAAGCCGTGCTCCGCCGCTGGCCCGATCATGCCGGCGCGAATCACTACTACATCCACGCGGTGGAATCCTCGCCCACGCCCGAGCGCGCCGTGCCCAGCGCCCAGCGCCTGATGGGCATCGTCCCCTGGGCCGGCCACCTGGTCCACATGCCCGCCCATATCTGGCTCGTGCTCGGCGATTACGAACTCGCCGCCAGCGTGAATGAGCGCGCCGGCGCCGTGGACCGCGAGTACATGCAGGCCAGCAGCGTCGCCATCGGCTCCTACACCCCGTACTATCTCCACAACCTGCACTTCATCGTCTACGCGCGCTGGATGCAGGGGCATCGCGCGCAGGCGCTGGAAGCGGCGGACACGATGGCGGGCGCGGTCAAGCCCATGATCGAAGCCATGCCCGGGATGGCCGACTCCTTCGCCACCCAGACCGTCTTCGCGCGTGTCCGTACGCTTGCCTGGGACGACATGCTCAAGATGCCCGAGCCCCCGCCAAAACTGCCCGCCACCGCCGTGATGTGGCACTACGGCCGCGCCCTCGCCTTCCTCGCCGGAAGCGACCGCGCCGCCGCGGCCAAGGAACGCGGCGCGTTCGAGGCGCTCGCCGCGAAGATGCCCGCCGGCGCGCCCTGGGGACAGAACTCGGCCGCGGATGTCGTCCGCCTCGCGCGCGAAGTCCTCGCCGCGCGCTTCGGGGAAGACGCCGTCGCCCACTGGCGCCGCGCCGTCGAAATCCAGGATGCTTTCATCTACGACGAGCCGCCCGCCTGGTATTACCCCGTCCGCGAATCGCTCGGCGCCGAACTCGTCCGCTCCGGACAGCCCGCCGAAGGCGAGCGCGTTCTTCGCGAAGGTCTCCGCCGCTCGCCGCGCAACGGCTTCATGCTCTTCGGCCTGATCGAAGCCCTCAAAGCCCAGCGCAAGGACACCGCCGAAGTCCAGAGCGAATTCGACCAGGTCTGGGCGAAGTCCGACGTCCGCCTGAGCCTGGCCGCGCTTTGATCGTACCCCTCAGCGATAGACCGTGAGGTGCGGCAGGCTGAGCCGCTCTTGCGCCAGTCGGTACATCACCTCTTCGCCGCCCGACTGGTAGCGGCGCAGGTAGGACGCGGCCTCGCGCGAGGTGACTGCAGCATCCCAATTGCGCGTTCCGAACGGGCCGCCCGGGCGGGTGGCGGCCGTCTCCTGCAGCCATCGCAGGATGTCGGGCAAGGGCGTGCCTGCATCCCGCCTCGCGATCAGGGCCGTCGCAAGTTGATACCCGGCCGTGCTTTCCGCCCGCAGTTGCCCGTACTCGCGCACGAAGTCAGGCCCCACGAACTGACCGGAAGTGAAGACCACCCCGTCCAACGTGAACCGAATCTTCTGCGCGCTCTGGAAACGGTGTAGCTCGTCAGGCTGGTAGTCGGCGGACCCTATTGGGAGACCCAGCCCCGGATTCCGCGCTGCAAGTATCCTGATCGGCAGAAACACGACCGCCTGGCCAGGACCGACCTGGGACAGCGGAGCCTGGAAGAGCGCCCGCGTCATGACCAGCTCCGTCTTGCCGCCGCGTGGATCAGTGAGGATCCAGCGCCCGGCGAACGCCAGGATTCCTTGTGATGTATTGTTGGTCACGATGACTGCGAAGGGGAGCCAGGAATTGGTCTCGGCAGTCCGCTCGGGTCCCAGGTTCGCTTCGATGGCGTCCGCATAGGCGCCATCGTCCGGTCCTTCCACAACCACCCCAGGGATCGCGGACGGTTTCGCGGCGAACCGCGGCGTCTGCGCATTCTGACCCCAGACCGCGAAACCGAGCAGCGGGAGCACCCACAACGTTCTCATCTCCGGCGGCACCAACCGCTACTATGATACGGAAGCCACCGTGGACGAATCGTTCCAAAACCCACTCACCGCCCGTATCGCCGCCTTCCTCGAAAGCATCGGCCTCCCCGTCCGCGCCGCCGCCGTGCCGGAGCGCACGTTTCTCCCCGGCCTGCACATCGCGGGCGGCACCCTGCTCGTGGACGAATCGCACCTGATCTATCCCGGCGACATCCTCCACGAAGCCGGCCACCTCGCCGTAATGACACCCGCCCAACGCGCCTCCCTCGAAGGCGACGTCGGCGACAACGGAGGCGAGGAGATGGCGGCCATCGCCTGGTCCTACGCCGCGGCCGTGCACCTCGGCATCCCGCCCGAAGTGGTATTTCACGAGGCCGGCTATCGCGGAGGCGCCGCCAACCTGATCGAGAACTTCGCCCAAGGCCGCTCCATCGGCCTGCCCTATCTCAAATGGATCGGCCTCGCCGGCGACGACTACCCCTCCATGCGCCGCTGGCTCCGCGAATAACCGGCCCCGCCCGCGAACGTCCGCTCCTCACCTCTCCCAGTGCAGCCGCAGCGAACCCACCGGCACCGGCCCCCGGTCCCGGTTGTACGCCGGATTCGAGACCCACTGATAATCCAGCGTCACGGTCCAATCGCGCAGCACGTGGCACGCATAATACGTCTCCGCGATCGTTTCCGGCGCGTAGTTCAGCCGCCCGTCCCCGATGATGAAGCCCACCCCGCCCGCCGCCAGAAACCGCCGGTCGTCGCCCGACAGGTAATTGCGTACCGCCGCCGCGCCCACCACATCCCCCGCGCGCTTCCACAGCCGCCCGGGGATCGCGATCCCGCCGCTTAGCGACCGGTCGATCTGCGTGAACGCCCACGCCTCCGTCTTCCCGTCGTTCCACCCGTACCGCGCGAACACCCCGAGGTCGCGCGCGATCTCCTGCTCCAGGTTCACCCCGAATCCGTACTTCTTCGTGCCCGGCCGCCGCGTCGGACCCAGATCGGCGGGCGCGCCGCCGGCCATCGCCACCGCTTCGCGGAACGTGCCCGCGCGCTCCCGGTTCAGGTACCCGAGCAGCCGCACCGCGCCGTGCCGCTTCCACGGCGCATACCGCCGCTCCCACTCCACCGCGATCCCGCGGTCCTTCGCCACCCGCGTATCGAAGGTCCCGCCGTTGGCCACCGTCGGCTCCAGCACCGCCGCTCCCCGCAGGCTCCACGTCCGCATCGTCAACTCCGCCACCGTCCCGACCGTGTACCCGCGCGTGTCCGCCGGATAATCCCACGCCCCGTTCGACATCAACGCCCAGTTCATGAACTGCCCCCGCGGATCGTGGCTGTAGGTGTTGTTATCGAAGAAATCCGTGATGGAAAATCGTCCCGTGATCAGGGTGAACCGGCGCACCGGAACCCTTCCCTTCAGTTGATTGGCTTCGTCCTCCTGAAGCTCCGTCTCCGCGCCGAAGCCCCAGGTGTTGCGCACGAACCCGCGCGCCACGTACAGCGTGGGAACCGCCGCCGCCACCCGCGGAATCTCGCCGTTTGTGAAACCCGCGATCCCCGTCACCTGCCCAAAACCCCGGCCGCCCGCGATCTCGGGATCGAACACAATTTCCGTCCACGAGTTCAAGCGGTAGCTCAGAAACATCGTCGCGGTCAGGGAGACGCGGCTTTCCCCATACCCCGGAAGGCTGTTCTCGCCGGAATAGGGTGACGCGAATGACCCGTGGTGCTGCCCGATCGAAGTCGCCTGGAAATGGATGCTCCAGCGCGCGTCGGATGAATTGGATGCGGCGTCCTGCGCTCGTGCCGCGAAGCACGCCGCCAGGACGCCGCCGATGAGCAAGATGCGTGGACGGTTCACCGTGGGCCTCCTCAGCCGAACACCTTCGCCAGGTCGAGAACGTGGTACAGCACCAGCACCGTCATGAGCACCAGGTAGGCGCGCAAACTGAAGAGCGCCATGCGCACGCCCGCCGTCATCGGCATCGGGCCCAGGCCTTCGATATCGACCTTGGTCTCCGGCAGGTCGTCCAAAGGATGAATCACCACGAAGCGGTCGTCGCGGTCGCGTTCCATGTTGTGCATCGTCGTCGCCATGTTGGTATCTCCTTTTGCTTCGTTATGCGCCGGGAAAGAGTTTGGGGGCCGCCACCTGCGCGGCCAGGATCAGCGACAGGGCGAACAGAACGATGATGATGGTCCAGTTCACCACGTTGTTCCAGGGCTTGTTGGCGAACTCGCCTAACAACTCTCTGTCGTTCAGCAGCAGTTGCAAAAAAATGATCGCCGAAGGCAGCATCACGCCGGCCAGCACCTGTACCCCCAGGATGATCAGTTGCAGCGGCGCGCCCGGGATCAGCACCAGTCCCGCGGCGGCGGCCACGCACGCCAGGTACACCGCGTAAAACCCCGGGGCCTCGCGCACAGGCAGTTGCAGGCTGTGCGCCCAGCCCCGCACTTCCCCGTAAGCCCACGCGCTCGAAAGCGAGATCGCCGTCGTACCCAGCACCGCGGCGTTGACCATCAGCAGCAGCATCGCGTGGCGGAAGAACCCGCCCGCCGCCGTTCCCAGGTCGAGTGCCATCTGCGCCGGGTCGGTGAAGCGGAACCCGTGCGCCAGTGAAGCGCTACCGGCGATCATCATGCAGCCCGCCACCGTCACCGTGACGCACGCGCCCAGCAGCGTGTCCAGCCGCGCCCACTTGAGGTCGGAGAACCGCAGCCGCTTGTCGGCGATACAGCTCTGCTGGAAGAAGAGCTGCCAGGGCGCAATCGTCGTTCCCACGATCGCGATCACCAGGAACATCAGATCCGCCGTGATGCCTCCCGCGGGCACGCCCGGCACAAGCGCGCCGCGTACCAGCTCCCCGGCCGGAGGCCGCAGCCGGAACGCCACCGCGAACCACGCCAGGTCCAGCAGACAGAGCAGCACCACCGTGCGCTCCCACCGCCGGTAACTGCCGGTGAAGGCGATGAGCACCAGGCCCGCCGCTGCCACGGGGATGCCGATCCGCGGATCCACCCCGAGTTTGGTGAGCGCCAGATCAATCGCCGCGAACTCCGTAACCAGGGTCAGAAAATTGACCAGCTCGAGATCGATCAGGG
Source organism: Acidobacteriota bacterium (assembly GCA_018268835.1). Taxonomy (GTDB): domain Bacteria; phylum Acidobacteriota; class Terriglobia; order Bryobacterales; family Bryobacteraceae; genus Solibacter. The sequence continues at coordinate 20,519 of JAFDVU010000030.1, forward strand.
AGAACAGCCCCCACCACCGGCCGAACCGCTGGTAGATCATCGCCGCATGGCCCTTGCCCGTCGCAATCCCCAGTCGCACCACCATTTCCTGTATGAAGTACGTGACCGGCAACAGCAGCAGCACCAGCCACAGCAGGCGCGTGCCGTATTGCGCTCCCGCCTGGCTGTAAGTCGAAACCGCGCCCGCGTCGTTGTCCGCGACCATTACAATCAAACCCGGCCCGAATACCATCAGGAACGTGAGCACATCCCGCGCCCACTTCGATTTCACGCTGCGCCCGCGCGCCGGCTCGATCCGTGGATCGAGCACGGACGCGGGCGCAGTCACAAACTTGTTGCTCATTGGGAGTCTCCCCCGCAAAACACGGCATCGCCGCGTTCCCGGTTTTCTCGAGGCAGGCCTCGCGCGGACTACCGCCGCGGACCGGCATCGGTTGTCATGCTGGAGATGTCAAAGGGAAGAGACAGGTCCCGCCCGGATTCGGGTCGGGGCGCCTCGCGCCCTCCGCATTCACCACCGTTTGTCGGTGGGAATCGCGGCGGAGGGGCGATAGCAGGACGACTATCGGATTACCGCCAGGACTCCCACGCCGTATCCTCCGCTACTCGGAGGTTGATCGTCGTTGGGTTCCATATGCCTTTCTGAATCTCGGGTCGACGCGGCCCGCCGCATCGTTCCAGGTTCCAACTTAGCGCGCGCCGTTTCGCGGTGTCAATGAAAAGTTGGTAAATGACGATCGAGTTACTCGTGGCGCAGCGCCCGGATCGGATCCACCCGCGTGGCGCGTTCCGCCGGCACATATCCGGCCAGGAGCGCGATCGAGACCAGAACCAGCGACGCCAGCCCGATGCTCCACGGGTCCGCCGGCGCGATGCCGTAGAGTTGCGCGCGCACGTAGCGGCTTAGCATCAGCGCCGTGGGAATCGCCGCCGCCACCCCGATCGCGGTCAGCGCCGCCACCTCCCGCATCACCATCGCCAGCAGGTCCCCGCGCGCCGCGCCCAGCGCCACCCGGATACCGATCTCGCGCGTCCGCCGCGCCACCGTGTACGCCATCACGCCGTACAGCCCCACCCCGGCCAGCACCGTCGCCAGCACCGCGAAGAGTGTCGAAAGGTAGCTCATCGCCCGCCGCGTCGCCAGGCTCGCATCCACCTGCTCGTTCATCGTGCGCAAGTCCGTCACCGGCAGCGCCGGAGCCAGCGCCGCCGCCTCCCGCCGGATCGCGCCGAACAGCCCCTTCGGATTGCCCGCCGCGCGCACGTAGGCTACCAGCGATGACGGGTTGTCGTCCTGCGCGTAACACAGGTACGCCGTCGCGTGCGGCTTCTCGTCGATCGTCGAGTACTTGGCCGCGCGCACCACCCCGACGATTTCGATTTCGTTCCCCTTGCCGCGGGCAAGCCCGAAACGCCGCCCCAACGCATTCACTGTCTTGAAGTACTGCCGCGCGAAGGCTTCGTTGACAATCGCCACCCGCGGCGTGCCCGCGCGGTCCGCCGCCGTGAATTCCCGCCCCGCGACCAGCGGAATCTCCAGCGTGCGGAAGTATCCCGGACTCACCGTGTCGAACCACGGGTTCATGTCCTCGTCGGGCTTCGGCTGATAGCCTTCGATCGCGATCGTGTTCATCTCCTGATTGCCCGCGACCAGCGTCACCACACCGATCGCCGCGCTGCGCACCCCGGGAATCGCCAGGAGCCGCGCTTGCAACTCTTCCGCCAGTCCCCGATTGCGCGTCGCGTCGTACCCGCCCAGCGAGGGATCCAACCCGAACGTCAGCAGCCGGTCCGGCACGAACCCCAGGTCCACCGCCCGCAGGTTGCTTAGCGAGCGTGTGAACAGCGCGCTGGCGATCAGCATCACCAGCGAAATCGCCACCTGCGCGATCACCAGCGCCTTCCGCAAACGCACGTGCGTGCGCGAAGAAGAAACGCTTCCGCCCTGATCCTTGAGCGTCACCGCCAGCCCGGGCGATGTCGCCCGCCACGCCGGCACCAACCCGAATACCAGGCCCGTGACAAGCGAGAGCGCGAACGTGAACCCGAGCACCCGCGGATCCGGCTCGGCGTTGACCGCCATCTCCGGCGCCGCCGCCAGCAGCGCGCTCGCGATCCACCACGCCAGCAGCACGCCCGCCGCGCCGCCGGCGAGCGCCAGCACCAGCGATTCCGCCAGCAGTTGCCGGATCAGGCTCCATCGCCCGGCTCCGATCGCCAGCCGCACCGCGATCTCGCGCTGCCGGCTCACCGCGCGCGCCAGCAGCAGCCCCGCCACGTTGGCGCAGGCGATCAGCAGCAGTAACCCCACAATCGCCAGCAGAATCAGAATCGGCTGCTCGAAGGCATCCCGCAGGTCGCTCACCCCCCGCGCCGCCGGCACGAAGATCAACGGCTTGGAGACGAAGCGCGCGCGGCCCTGTTCGCTGCGGAACGGCATGGTCTGCATCTCCATGATCAACAGGCCGTGGTAATACGGCTCCAGCGACGCGCGCGCCTGCGCGCCCGAAACCCCGGCCGCGAACCGCCCCACCAGTTGCAGCCAGATGACCCGCCGATCGTCCAGCCCCTTCCACGTCGGCGTCATCTGGTTCTTCATCATCGTCGGAACCAGCACGTCCGTCCGCTCGCCCACGTCGAAGCCGTGATACCCCGCCGCCGCCACCCCCACCACCGTCATCGGATAGCCGTTGAGCAGTACCTTCTGGTTCAGGATGGCCGGGTTCCCGTTGAAGCGCCGCCGCCAGTAGTCGTACGTCAGCACCGCCACAGCATGCGCGCCCGGCAGCCGGTCGTCATCCAGCGCGAGCGGCCGCCCCAGCACCGTACTCAGCCCCAGCGTGCCGAAGTACGTGCCCGTCACCAGCTCCGCCGTGACCCGCTCGCTGCGATTGTTGTACGTGAGGTTCAGCGGCGTCGAAAAGCGCCCCGCAATGCCCGCGAACACCGTGTTGTGGTCGCGCAGGTCGCGGAACATCGGATAGCTGAACCGGTTCTCGCCCCACACCATCCCGCTCTGCGGACCGGGGCTGGTGAACTGCACCAGTTCGCCTGCGTGCGCCACCGGAAGCGAACGGAATAGCACCCGGTCTGCGATCGTGAAGATCGCCGTGTTGGCGCCGATCCCGAGCGCCAGCGAGAGCAGGGAAATGGTGACAAACAGCGGCGCATGCCGCAGACTGCGCACGGCGTAACGAAGATCCTGGAGCATCCCTGGCTACATATTACCGCCGGCGGCCACTGTGTAGGGTCCGAGAATTGGCTCGACAAAGATCCGTGTGCATCCGTGTCCATCCGTGGCCAAATTCAGACGCCCGTTGGTCGCGTCCCCTCCGCGCCTCCGACTAAGGCCGCGCCTTCAATTCCACCAGCACAGGTTGCTCGGGAATGGCCGCGCCGTCCGTTCGCGGATCCGAACCCGCAAAGTTGACCCCGCGCCTGCCATCGCGCATCACGGCCTCTCCGTTACCCATGGCTGTCGCAAACCCGGCCATCGGCGTGATGATGTGCCCGCGCCGCGACAGTTCCCGCAGCACCGCTTCGCCCACCCCGCTTTCGATCTGCACGTCGCACCCGTCGAAGGTGCCCTTGGTGAACCGCGCCGCTTCCAGCGCCATCTGCACGTTCATACCGAAATCCACCACGTTGGAGACAAACTGCGCGTGCGCCTGCGACTGGTTCCATCCGCCCATGATGCCGAACCCGATCGTGATGTCCCCCTTGCGCATGAACGCCGGAATGATCGTATGCAGCGGCCGCTTGTGACCCGCCAGCGAATTCGGCTTGCCCGGCTCGAGGTCGAAACCCTGGCCCCGATTCTGGAACGAAAACCCCGCTCCCGGAGCTACCATCCCCGTCCCGTACCCCGAGTAGTTGCTCTGGATCAGCGAAACGATGTTGCCTTCCCGATCGATGGTCGAAAGGTAGATGGTTTCGTTGCCGTGCGCCGCCAGCGTCGCCGCCAGGTCGCTCGGCAGCACCTTGCAGGACGCCTTCTGCATATCGATCAGTCCGGCCCGCTGTTTGGCCAGATCCTTGGACAGCATCTGCGCCACCGGGACCGGCCCGAACCTCGGGTCGCCGACGAACTTCGCCATGTCGGCATACGCCAGCTTCTTGGCTTCGATCATCACGTGCAGCGCCGCCGCCGAATCGTGGCCGTAGTCCTTCAGCGGGAAATTCTCCATGATGTTCAGCATCGAAAGCGCGGCGATCCCCTGGCCATTGGGCGGCAACTCGTAAATGTCCCAACCGCGGTAGGTGGTCGTGATGGGCTCCACCCATTCCGGCTCGAACTCGGCGAAGTCTTCCACCGTGTGGGTTCCCCCCTGCGCCCGCAGGAACTTCACCATCCTCTCGGTCAATTCGCCCTTGTAGTAGCCGTCGCGCCCATGCTCCACCACCTGCCGCAGCGAATCGGCCAGCGCGGGATTGCGGAACACGTCCCCCAGTTGCGGACGCGTTCCCCCGGGCATATACGTCTCGCGGTATCCCGGCTGCTTGAGCAGCGCCTGCGTGATCCAGTAGCGCGCCCCCAACTCCGGCAGCGGGAAGCCGTTCTCCGCATAGTAAATCGCCGCGGCCAGCAACTCGCGATACGATTTCGTCCCGAAGCGCTTGCGCAGGGCATCCCAACCGGCCACACATCCCGGCACCGTGATCGCGTGGACGCTGAAGCGATCGAGCTTGGTGACGCCCTTGCTCTTGAGGGCATCGATGGTCAGCCCCTTAGGCGTCCAACCGCTCGAATTCAGGCCATAGAGCTTGCCGGTCTTGGCCTCGTACACAATGGCGAACAGATCGCCGCCCATGCCGTTGACGAACGGCTCGGTAACCCCGACCACGGCGTTGGCGGCGATCGCGGCATCCACCGCGTTCCCGCCGGCCTCCAGGATTTTCGCCCCCGCCTGCGCGGCCAGAAACTGCGGAGCCGCGACGATCCCGAGTTTCGTCACGATCATGGACCGCGCCTGTTCCCGCCCCGGCGGAACAGCGGCGGCGGGACGGGCAGCGGAGGGCGTGTCCTCCTGCGCAAACACTCCCAGCGAGACCAACAGCGCCAGACACAGCAGTTTCATAGTTGGGAGTGTAACAAAAGCCATGCCGGAATCCGCGCGATTCCCGGGGGAACACGTCAACATCGGAGCCGCTCGTCCGGCGCCGCTTTGGCCGGACATATCTCCCGAACCCGGACTTGGGGACAACCGCCGCACAAGGTCCGGTTTGGCGATCGTGGAAACCCGGCTACCTACTTCACCGTCAATCATGACTGACTGCTGGAGGTGCCGCAGTGCATGCCCAAGTCTGTTTGAGCCGATCTCGGAAGCTCACTCGGCGGACGTTCCTTAGCGTCGTCGCCGCGTGTTCGACTCTCGCTGGCAGTGCCAGTGATGACGACGCCGTGTGGGCTCAGTATTTGGCTTGGCTTAAGGGTCGGGCTCTCGGAGATCTCGTCGGCCTTGATACCTACCGGAAAGTGCTGGCCGATCAGGGACTTCCCAAGGAAGAAATTGAACAACGTATGGCGCATATTTCTGAGCGCTCGTTAAGGCGCCCGGAGGCGATGCGACTCTGGTTTAACAGCATGTACGGCCCGCGAGGTCCAATCGGACCGGATTGGCCGACGCCATTCCTGATGGATGCAGTCAAGGGCCTTACGCCCGGAGCCGCGTTGGACGTATGCATGGGTGAAGGGCGCAATTCAATTTTCCTTGCCGGCTTGGGATGGAAGGTAACGGGCTTCGACGTTTCCGATGTTGCAGTCGCGAATGCGGTCGCAAAGGCGAAGAAGGCGGGAGTGGAGATAGCCGCAGTCCGGCTCGGGTACCAGGACTTCGACTTCGGACACGAGAGATGGGACCTCATCGTGATGACGTACGCCTATTTCCCGATCCGCGACACGAACTACGTAAGCCGGCTCATTCAGTCGATGCGGTCCGGGGGATTGCTCGCGTTTCAACACGGGGTGCTCAAGAAGGGCGCCGACCCGACCGGCGACGCAGCGCTGCTCGGAATTCCCGAAGAGGGTGAACTGAAGGTGATTTTTCGAAACCTACGCATTCTGCGGTATCAGGAACTCGAAGAACTATCGGACTGGCAGGTTGGAGATGGGGGCCGGAAAGGACGATCCGTCAAGATGCTTGCCCAGAAGCCGTGATTTCAAGGTTTCATCCTAAAGCAGGTGACGGCCGGGAGACGGTCGGCCACTGCGCGCAGCGACGCACACCGAAGCGCGCGGTGGACAGGGCGAGTTCCAACAAGCAGCTGCCGATCAACGTCCGATCCGTTCGTGAATCATCAGTTTCGCGCACGGCCCGGCCTTTTCCGAAATCCGGCTCCACCACCCGCGCGCTCCTGGTCATCTGGACCAGCCAAAGGTGCGGCTACGGCCCTGGCCACAGCGTGATGTTTTCGGACGGGGCCCGGCTAATGCTTTCCGAAGAACCAGAAGATGTACCCGCACTGCACGCAGATGTAGTTCGTGGCCTCCTTGTTCGCCCAATCGAACTTGAAGAACGTCGCCACCCGCGTGTTGAGAAGCGAATTGCGTTCATGAAACTGCTGGCAGCCACACACGCTACACGCCAGCGTTCGGGGGCCTACTTGAACCGCAATGGTGCCGTCGCCGCGCTCGATCTCGTTGAACTCCATGCCGTCAGCCTCCGACAAGAATGTAGCAGCGTGCACTGTGGCGGTACAGCAGCCGCCGCGTGGGCGGTCCGCTCTTCCTCGGTCGCGAGGGTCCTTGGTGCACGCCAAACGCAACCTGTCTCGCTTACGCCGACGAACGCGATGACGGCGATCGACGTGAGTCTCATGGCCTCCCTGAAAATGACGCAGGATGTTGATGTCGTTGAAATGGCAGGCAGAAGAACACCGTCTCTTCCGATACCGCTGCGAGCGTTTCTGGAAAGTACACCGACGCGGTCCGGTTCGGGCGCTCAGTTTCTCAAAACCATTTCTGGCAAGCGCCAGCGTCTGTTCATTCGGGCTGCGGCGAGGCTCTCGTGCACATGGCCGAATTATGTGGAACGTTGAGGAAGGTCGCAGATCATTGCACCGCGCCGCTGACCTTAATCTCCTTGCTCCGCAGTGGAAGTTCGATCATCGTTCCGTCGCGCGGCACCAGCCAACCCGTGGGGCGAACCTCCTTTACGCCACGGGCAAAGACCGACTCGCCCACGACGTTCAGTGCACCCGTCACGTGGTAGAAGACGAGCAGCGTGACTTTGGCGTCGTTTGCAATGGCAGCCGCGTCGGGTGGCGTTGTATGGAGGGCGCCAATACCATGTACATTCTTGCTTACCCGTAGGTCGCCAGCTTCCCCCGAAATGGTTTCGATCATCTTCACCACATGTTCCGGTTGCGCTTCGTGGAACAGCACGTCGGCGCCTCGGGCCGCTCGGGCGAGGGGTGGATGCCGCACCGTATCCCCCGAGATCACGATCGATCTCCCTTGATAGTCGAAACGGTAACCATAGGCCGGATCTGCAGGCGAATGGTTTACCTCGATGGCGGTCACCTTGAGTTTGCCATCGTCGAACGCGATCCCAGTGCGATCCCGCGCTGTGGTCGGCTCGCCCACAAGCGCAACCGGGTGCGCGACCATTCTCCAGCGTTGGGGCGGGTCAAAATTCGGTCCGTAGAAGGCGGTGCGGTATTCCTGATCCAGCGCATACGCTTCGGAAAAGCCCGCGACCACGCGTTCGATGCCCGGTGGGCCGTAGATGTCGAGCGGGGCTGTTCGGCCCATCCCCCACGAGTTGTTGTTCAATTCGCCCAAGTCGCCAATGTGGTCCGAATGGAAGTGAGTCAGGAAAACCGCGCTGAGGCGATCAGTTGGCAGCCCAATAGCGCCTGCGGAGTTTGGCCCTACATCGACGATGTAGAGCTTGCCGCCCGCGATAACAGCGATGCAGGTCTTCGCCCGTCTGGGGTCGGGCATCGGGGACGACGACCCGCAAACCACCGCCCGAAGGGCATCGCTTCTCAGTAGCCGGGTGTTTCCCAGGCGTCTGCGTTCGAGGCTCCGACTAGCCATGGTCCACAAAAGCGCGTCCTGTACTGCTGGAACGTACAGCGCCGCAATCGCAGCAGCCGCCGCAATAACGATTAGGCTCACAATGGCGATTAGACCCACTCGGAGTCTGGTAGTCATGAGCTACTCTCGCCAACTTTAGGCGAAGCCCGCTGCCGAGGTCAAGCCAGCGATGTGGTCCGCTTTGGCACGCCGCCAACCGCTTTGCGAAACGAAGTTCGGAAACGCCGTAGCAGAGAAGTTGCACCGGGCCAGAGAACAATGCCGATTCCCAGGGGCGGCCGGCGTCCCGACCCTCAACCCCTGCGAGTAGTCCACCGAACCACGCCGCCAGGCCCTATCCTACATATGATGCGGGTGTCATTCTTGCTTCTCACTCTCGCGCTCGCGGCGCGCGCACAGAATCCGGCCGTCATCCGGTCCACAACACGCCTCGTCCAGGTCAACGTCGTCGTCCGCGACCGCAACGGCGCCGTTGCCGGCCTTACGAAAGACGACTTCGTCCTCCTCGACGGCAAGAAGCCCCGCACCCTCGCCCTCTTCGACGCCGAAACCGCCCGCAGCCGCATCCCCGGCGCCATGCCCGCCCTGCCCAAGAACGTTTTCGTCAACTCCCTCCAGCGCCACGCCGAAACGCCCGCCAACGTCAGCATCATCCTCTTCGACGCCCTCAACACCCCCGTCTCCGACCTCACCTACGCCCGCCGCCAGCTTGCCGGCTTCCTTGCCACCCTCAAGCCCGACGACGCCGTCGCCCTCTACTGGATGGGCCGCAGCCTCACCGTCCTGCACGATTTCACCAGCGACCCCCGCAACCTCGGACGCATGATCGAGCGCTACCGCAACGCCGGCGAATCGCTCGCCGAAGGCCCCATCGAAGACATGCTCGCCGGCGCCAACCACGGCGGCCCCTCCGTGGACCTGCAGACCCGCGTGCGCCTCACCACCGAATCCCTCGACGCCGTCGCCCAGCACGTCGCCCTGCTGCCCGGCCGCAAGAACCTGATTTGGATCTCCGCCAGTTTCCCCGTTGTCTTTGCCCTGGATGACGCTCTCGGCCGCGCCGTCCGCTCCCTCAACGCCGCTAACGTCGCCGTCTACCCCATCGACGCCCGCGGCCTCATGGTCCCGCCTTCCTACCAGGCCTCCTCCGGTGAAGCCGCCGGCGCCGGCGGCGCCTACGACGCTTCCGGCGAGGTCCGCGCCGCCACCGACCCCCAGCGCACCATGGACGACCTCGCCGAACGCACCGGCGGTCGCGCCTTCTACAACGCCGGCGACATCGCCGGCTCCGTTCGCCGCGCCATCGAGGACACCCAGGCCTCCTACGTCCTCGGCTTCTACCCCGAAGAGAGCGATCTCGACGGCAAATACCACGAACTCCACGTCCAGCTCCCCGGTCGCAAAGGCCTCGAAATCCGCGCCCGCCGCGGCTACTTCGCCGCCGACAAACAGCCCCTCTCCGACCAGGCCGCCAAAGACGTCACCGCCCGCGCCGCCGCCGGCCCCCTTCAAGCCTCCCAAATCGAACTCGCCGTGCACGTCGATAAGTCGCAGAAAGGCTCCCTCATCCTGGAGCTATTGATCAGCACCCGCGAGTTGACCTTCCTGCAGAAGGACGACCGCTACCTCGGCCGCATCCTGCTCAGCATCGTGCAGCTCGACAAATCCAAAAAGGTCCTTGATGCCGTCACTGATCCCATCGGCCTCGGCCTCAAGCAGGAGAAGATGGACGAGTACATGCAAACCGGCATGTCCATGGCCCGCACCGTGAAGGCCAAATCCGGCGCCGCCGAAGTTCGCGTGATCGTCGTCGACCGCACCAGCGGCGTCTACGGCAGCGTCATCGTCCCCATGGCGGACGTGGATTAGCGCGGACCCGCCGCCAGGAGGCCCTTTCGAGTCTTGACTCGGCGGGGGATTCCTGAGACATAATACTCCGATAGCCCTTACAAACGGTTGCGAAGGGGACGGGCTGACGGGGCCCGAATTCGCCAGGAGAGGAAGTCCATGCGAGGTCTACGTTCGATCTGCGTTTTAGCCGGAGTGTCTCTGTTCTCCGCCGGTTACGGGTACTCCCAGGCGGTGAACGCCACCCTGCTGGGTACGGTCACCGATGTCACCGGAGGCGTCGTGCCCAACGCCAAAGTGACCGCCCTCGAAGTCAACACCGGCGTCAGCCGCGCTACCGTCACCAACGAGAGCGGCAACTATACGTTTCCGGACACGCCCCCGGGCCAGTACTCGGTCACCGTCGAAGTCACCGGTTTCAAGAAGGAAACCCGGAAGAACATCACCGTCATCGTCAACAGCAGCACGCGCGTGGACGTGCAGTTGACCCCCGGCGCGGTCACCGAGACGGTCGAGGTCACCGGCGCCCCGCCCCTGTTGCAGACCGACCGCGCCGATACCGGCGCCAAGATCGAAAGCGTGGAGGCCGCCTCCCTGCCGCTGCCCACCAACCGGAACTATCAGGCGCTCCTCAACCTCGTGCCCGGTACCACCATGGCGACCTTCCAGCACTCCCAGTTCTTCAACGCCACCGGCTCCCTGCAGACCGAAGTCAACGGCCAGATGCGTATGGGCAATAACTACGAAATCGAGGGCATCGACAACAACGAGCGCACCGGCCTGTTGCAGGTCATGGTCCCGCCCATTGAAGCCATCCAGGTCGTCGACGTCTCCACCAGCAACTTCGAAGCCGAGTTGGGGCGCGCCTCGGGCGCCAACACCAACGTCATGCTGAAATCGGGCACCAACAACGTCCACGGCGCCGCGTACGAGTTTCTGCGCAACAACGCGATGAACGCCCGCAACTTCTTCGACCCCAGCGTCGGCCATTTGGCCTACAACTATTTCGGCGGAAACGTCGGCGGCCCCATCAGGAAAAACAAAATCTTCTTCTTCGGCGACTATCTGCGCACCACCGATCATGAGGCCAATACCAACCTGGGCACGATCCCGCCCTCGAGTTGGCGCTCCGGAAACCTCAGCTCAGGCCTCGGTCTCAGCCCCCAGGTCATGGTCTACGATCCCGCGACCGGCAATCCCGACGGCACCGGCCGCACCCCCTTCGCCGGCAACATCATCCCCGCCAACCGCATCAGCCCCATCGCCACCAAACTGCTGAATCTGCTGCCTGGGCCGAACCAGCCCACCAACGACGCCGCACCCAACAACAACTACTTCGCCCTGCTTCCCTTCACCAAGGACACCGACTCCTTCGACGTCAAAGTGGACGACAACACCAGCGATAACGGACGCCTCAGCGCCCGCTTCAGTTTCGCCCGCCCGGTGATTTACCAGGCGCCGATTTTCGGCCAGGCCGGCGGATGGGCCCAGGGCGCGTTCGAAGGTACCGGAACTCAGAAGACTTACAGCGCCGGCATCAACTACAACCGCATCTTCTCCCCGACGCTCATCAGCGAATTCCGCGTCGGCATCACCCACTACCACAACGACGCCCTCAACAGCGACTACGGCACCAACGCCAGCCAGGCCATCGGCATCCCCGGCGTCAACATCGACCAGTGGACCAGCGGCCTGGCCAGCATCAACCTCAATGGCGGCTTCAGCAACCCCATGGTCGGCTACTCCGCCAGCATCCCCTGGATTCGCGCGGAAGCCAACATCAACCTGGTCAGCACCTGGACCAAAACGCTGGGCAACCACACCATCAAGTGGGGCGTGGACTACCGCCGCCTGCGCGATGATCTCCTTCAGACGCAGACCGTGAATCCGCGCGGCCTGTTCAGCTTCGGCACCGCCCAGACCACCCTCAATCCCGGCCCGGGTGGCGTCGCTCCGCGCGTCGGTCCGGCCAACAACTTCGCCGCTTTCCTGCTCGACATGCCTGCCAGCGGCGGCCGCGACATCGCCGCCTACTTCCCGGCCATGCGCGCCAACCAGTTCTTCTCCTTCGTGCAGGATAAATGGCAGGCGTCCCAGAAACTGACCTTGGACATCGGCGTTCGCTGGGAATTCTACCCGCCCGCGACTCCCGCGTTCTCCGGCGGCTTCTCCAACTACAACCCCGTGAACAATACGCTGGAGCTCGCCGGCATCGGCAACGTGCCGCAAAACCTCGGTCTCCAGACTTACTACCGCTACTTCGCTCCCCGCCTCGGCGTCGCCTACCGCTTGAGCGGCGACACCGTCATCCGGGCCGGCTTCGGCGTCAGTTACACACCCTTCCCCGACAACACCTACGCCTACAACTTCCCCGTGAAGCAGAACAACCAGTTCACCACGGGCGCCAATAATTACCAGCCGGCGGTGACCGGCACCGGACAGTTCTTCTCCATGGCCGGCGGCTTCCCGCCGCCGCAGCTGGCTGTGATTCCCTCCAGCGGCATCATCACCAACCCCTCCCTCACCCAGAGCGATTTCGTGATCCCCAAGGATTGGAAGGATCCCTATGTGGAGTCGTGGAACCTCTCCCTTCAGCGTTCCCTCCCGGCCCATTTCACCATGGACGTCGCCTACGTGGGGAACCACGGCGTGCGTACCGTGGCCACCTACAACCTGAACGTGCCGGTCACCGCCGGCCAGATGGGACGGGGCGCCGCGGGCCGGCCGCTGAACCAGCAGTTCGGCCGGACGGCGGACACCTACGTGTACTTCCGCGGCTTCTCTTCCATGTACAACGCGCTCCAGGTGAAGATCAACCGGCGCTTCTACAACGGCCTCGCCATCACCACCTCCTACACGCTGGCCAAAGGCATGAGCTACCAGGGCGGCGACGACGGCGGTTTATGGAATTACATCGACCCGCGCCGTAGCTACGCCCGCACCGACTTCGACCGCCACCAGACCTTCGTCCAGAGCTACGTGTACGACCTCCCCTTCGGCGTCGGACGCAAGTGGCTCACTCAGGGACTCGTCGCCAAGGTGCTCGGCGGCTGGCAGGTCAACGGCATCCTCACCCTCATGACCGGCCTGCCGATGACGTTCACCGCCAATGGCAACGCGCTCAATACCCCGGGCAGCGCTCAGACCGCCGACCAGATCGCGCCGGTCACCGTGCTGTACGGAATCAACACGGCGAGCAAGGGCGGTTCCCCGTGGTTTTCCACCTCCAGCTTCGCGCAGCCCAACGGCGTCCGCTTCGGAACCAGCGGGCGCAACATCATGTCCGGACCCAACTTCTTCAACGTGGATGCTTCCATCTTCAAAATCTTCAACTTCACCGAGAGGATCAAAGCGGAGATTCGCGGCGAGGCGTTCAGCGTCACCAACACCCCGCAGTTCAACCGCCCCGTTACGGATGTGTCCAATGCCAACTTCGGCTACGTGACCGGCGTGATGGGCGGCGCTCGCGGCATGCAACTCGGCTTCAAGCTGAGCTTCTGACCCGCGCCATCGGCGACGACGCTATCGTACCCTGAGTGGATTCCACATGCCGCGCATGAATCGCAGGACCGCCTGCCTCCTCATCTCCTCCACTCCCGCGCTCGCCGCCGATCTGCTCAGCCGCATGGCCGGCGAACCCGCCCGCCCCTGGATCGGCCCCGACTTCTGGAGCAATCCCCTCCAGGACTGGCGCTTCCGCGACCGTCGCATGGAGTGCGCCGTCTCCGGCGCCGACCGCCACGTCTACGTCCTCACCCGCGAACTCTCCTCCCGCCCCGGCAACGCCACCCTCCAGGTCCGCCTCGGCCGTCTCGAAGAGGACACCGCCCCGCTCGACGAAGGTTTCGCCGGCTTCCGCATCGGCATCCAGGGGCATTTTCACGACTACCGCGATAGCGCCGTCTACGGCCTCGGCCTCAACGCCGGCATCCTCCACGACGGCCGCCTCTTCATCGGCGATCCCGATCCCTCCGCCGCCCCCGTCGCCGGCTTCCCGCGCGAGGTCCAGCTCACCCTCGAACTCACCCCCGCCGGCCCCGCCTACGACGCCCGCCTCACCGCCCGCGACCCCCACGGCAAGGTCCTCGGCACGGCATCACGCGCGGCCCTCGACCCCGCCTCCGTCCAGGGCGGCATCGCCGTGGTCTGCAGCCACGGCCCCCACGATGTCGCGCAGCGCGAGGCCGACCGCCGCGTCACGCCCGACGGACTCGTCATGCCGCGCCGGGCCCGCGGCGGCCACTGGCGCTTCTGGTTCCGCGATCTCGAAATCTCCGGCGGCAAGATCGACCTTCACCCCCAACGCGCCTTCGGCCCCATCCTCTGGGCCATGTACACCACCACAGGCGGCGTCCTCAAACTCACCGCCCAGATGGCCCCCGTCGGCGACCGCTCCGAACCGGTCCACCTGCAGGTCCGTCGGAACGGCCGCTGGCGCACGCTCGCGTCCTCCCCAATCGACCCGCTCTCCCGCACCGCCACCTTCCGCGTCGCCAACTGGAGCTCCTCCGCCGATACGCCCTACCGCGTCTCCTACCGCATGGATGGCGACCACTCCTTGGATGGCGTCATCCGCCGCGACCCCGTGGACGCGCCCAAAATTACCACCGCCGTGCTCTCCTGCCTCAACGATTTCGGCTTCCCGCACACTGACCTGCTCGCCGCCATCCGCACCCGCAAGCCCGACCTCGCCGCCTTCGAAGGCGACCAGATCTACGAGCGCGTCGCCGGCTACGGCATCGAGCGCCTCCCCCTGGAACGCGCCGCGCTCGATTACCTGCGCAAGTGGTACCTCTTCGGATGGGCCTTCCGCGACGTCATGCGCGATACCCCCACCGTCTGCATGGCCGACGATCACGACGTCTTCCACGGCAACGTCTGGGGCGCCGGCGGCAAGCACGCCGATGGCACCGGTCAGCCCGGCCAGGATAGCGGCGGCTACCTCGAACCCGCCGCCTGGGTCAACATGGTGCAGCGCACCCAGACCAGCCATCTCCCCGACCCCTACGACCCCACCCCCGTCCTGCAAGGCATCGGCGTCTACTACACCGAACTCCGCATCGGCGGCGTCAGCTTCGCCGTCCTCGAGGACCGCAAGTGGAAGTCCGCCCCCAAGGTCGCGCTGCCCGCCGCCCGCATCGTCAACGGCTGGGCGCAGAATCCCGACTACCACGCTCCCCGCGATGGCGACGCCCCCGGCGCCGACTTGCTCGGCCCGCGCCAACTCAAATTCCTCGATGCCTGGGCGCAGGACTGGCGCGGCGGCGTCTGGATCAAGGCCGTCCTCTCCCAGACCCTCTTCGCCAACGTCGCCACCATGCCGCCCCCGGCCAATACCGACGCCGTTGATCCCACCCTCCCCATCATGAAACCCGGCGAATACGCCGCCGGCGATATGCTCGTCGCCGATCACGATTCCAACGGCTGGCCGCAATCCGGCCGCAACGCCGCCCTGCGCGCCTGGCGCCGCTGCTCCGCCGTCCACCTCTGCGGCGATCAGCACCTCTCCAGCACCGTGCAATACGGCGTGGATGAGTTCAACGACGCCGCCTACGCCCTTTGCAGCCCCGCCATGTCCAACGTCTTCCCGCGCCGCTGGTTCCCCCCGCACCCCGGCGCGAACCCCCACCCCCACAGCCCGCGCAACACCGGCGAGTACCTCGATGGCTTCGGCAACAAGGTCACCGTCCACGCCGTTTTCAACCCGCAACAGAGCGGACCCGCGCCCGACCCCCTCATGGACCGCTCCCCCGGCATCGCCTTCGCCGAATTCGAACGCGCCACCCGCGCCATCACGCTCACCGTCTGGCCGCGCCGCGACAGTACACAACCCGCCTCCGGATGGCCCGTCCGCATCCACCAACTCGACAACGGCTGGTCCCGCGCGAAGTACGCCCTCCCTCAGGTCTCAGCCGAAGGCCGGCGCGATTTCTGCGTGCAGGTTCGCCGCGAACCCTCAAACGAAATCCTCTACACCCTACGCATCCAGGGCGACCGCTTCACCCCCCCGGTCGATCGCCCCGGCACCTACTCCGTCCGCGTCTTCGACCCCGACGCCAACTTCGAATCCATCCACCAATCCCTCGCCGCCCGCGATTCACAAGGTTGAGATCCCCCTGCCGCCCGACGTCCCAGCCGAAGACCTCTCGTGTTTTATCCGTGTGCATCCGCGTCCATCCGGGGCCAAATTTCTTTCCTGAGAACATCGCCGCCCTCTCGCAACCCATTCAAGAGGGCCACAGATGGACACAGATTCACTCCGGTCGGATCTCACAGAGGCCGTTATCGGCGCCGCCTTCGAGGTCGCCAATATATTAGGCCCCGGCTTTCTGGAGAAGGTCTACGAACGTGCCCTGCTGCGAGAGCTGACCTTGCGCGGCGTGAGCGCCAAAGCGCAGGTGTCATTCCCGGTGCGCTACAAAGGGCAATACCTCGGTGAATATGTGGCCGATCTCGTAGTCGAGGAAAAGCTCATCGTGAAATTGAAATGCGTGGACCGCTTTGCCAACGAACATCTGGCCCAATGCATCAACTACCTGAAAGCTTCCGGCCTTCGCGTGGCTCTACTCTTTAGTTTCCAGAAGCCCAAGCTGGCATGGAAGCGCGTCCTCCTCGGCGCCGGTAACGCCACGCCTACTCGATCTCTATCGGCTCCACCCGCCGCATCAGCGTGAACCCAACCAGCAGCGCCACCGGCATTGAGAGTCCAATCCCCACGAACACCGGCACGTAGGAGTGGGTCACGTCCAGGACCCGCCCCACCGCCCACGTGCTGATCACGCTGCCCACGGTCGATCCCGTCCCGCCGATCCCGTACACGCTACCCACCGCGCGCGCCGGGAAATAATCCCCAGGCAGGGTGTGTACCGAAATCGACCACAGCATCCAGAAAAAGATCGCCACCGAAATCAGCGCCATCGTGGCGAACAGCGTCTTCGCCCACACCGCGAAAATGCCGGTGAGCGAGAGCACCATCGCCACCGTCATCATGGTCTTGCGCGTGCGGTTCGCGCTCCACCCCGCGCGCTGCAGGCGCAGCGTGATATACCCGCCGGCGAAGTTCGCCAGGTCCGCCGTCAGGAACGGAATCCACGCCACCTTCGCCATATCCGCCAACTCCAGGTGCCGCGCCCGCGTCAGGTATTCCGGAATCCAGAACACGTAGAAATACCACAGCGGATCGGCGAAGAACCGGCAGAAGAATACCGCCCACGTCTGCCGGTAGCGTGCCAGCCGCTTCCAGGTCAGTCCTTCGGCCTTTGGCGTGTTCGCCAGTTCGTACTCGCTCCGCGCCATCTCCGGATGCATGCGGCGGAACAGCAAAAACGCGGCCACCCACAGCAGCCCCAGCGCTCCCGTCACCACGAACGCGAAACGCCAACTCGAGCGCAGCGTGATCCACGCCACCAGCGGCGGTGCGATCATCGCCCCCAGGCTCGACCCGCTGTTGCACACCCCGATCGCCAGCGTTCGCGCCTCCGCCGGCACCCAGATCGATACCGCCTTGGCGAACGCCGGCCACGCGCCGCCCTCCCCCACCGCCAGCAACGCGCGGAAAAACCCCAGCGAGAGCGGCCCGCGCGCGAACGACGTGAGCATCCCCGCAACCGACCACCACGAAATCGCCAGCGTCAGCCCCCGCCCCACCCCAAGCCGGTCCAGCACCCACCCCGCCAGTGAATACGAAACCGCGTACGTGATCAGGAACGCGTTGACGATCGCCGCGTATGCGCTGTTGGATAGGTGGAATTCGTTGCGCAGCGTCGGCGCCAGCACGCTCACCACCTGCCGGTCGATGAAGTTGATCGTGGTCTCGCCCAGCAGCAGGCCCACCAGCAGGATCAAACCGGCTCGCGTGAAAACTCGCCGGAATTCGGCCGGCGCGGGGCCGGACACCGGGTTCGACATGGACGAACCAGCATACCGCCCCGCGCCCCGCCCCTGCTACCGCTACCTCCGCCGCCTCTTCATCATCAGCCACAGCCACAGCGGCAGCGCAGAAAGTACCGCCGCCGAAGGCTCCGGCGTCGCCTCGAAGTTCACTCTGGCTTCATCCCCCGTCGTCAGCTTGTTGTCCAGTCCGTCCAGATTGCCCCGGTAAGGCGACGCCCCCGGCGAGCCCGTGCCCATCCGGTTGCCGTCGTAAAACCTCAACGGTTGGTTCGGATCGTCCGTCGACCACGCGGCCCGGTTATTTTGCGCCTCCGTACTTATAAGCCGGGTAGCCGCCGTCGTACGGTTACTTTCTCGCCCTTCAGGACCCCAGCGCCCCGGGATCCCGGTTCCGGGGTCAAACGTCCCGGCGCCGCCCGCGGTCCGGTTGCCCGACGGACACCCTCGCCGTTCGCCACGCGCTCCACCGCCGCTTCCAACGGCAGCGCCCCTTTCGCCTCTTCCTCCAGGCCGCCCGGCGAAATGCGCGGCCCGTCCAGTAACGCGTAGTCCGCCACCATGCACGGCGCCGCGGTCAACCGGGCCCGATACATGCTCGCCGTAGCCGCCGTCCTCCCCGGATTCGTGTGCGGATACACATCGGAAACGTAGGTACCCGCGGCAGCGTACTGCGTCAGATGAGAGATCCTTTCGATCTCGGCTATCGTTGCCCCAAGCTCAAATAGCCCGATCCCCGCAATATCTGCCCCCGTGGTCTTGACCTCATGGGCTACCTCCATCCTTGAGGAGTAGGTCCTATTACCTCCACTTTTCGTGGAGATACTCTGTCCGGGTATCTCCTGCGCTTCACGCGAATACGCGATGACATCGATCACGGTGTCGCCCTGTAAGCTCCCGCCCAGCGCAAGCACACTGATACCCAACATCATGTTGGTTCTGAACATGTCGGCCTCGGTTGATTCTGAACGGTCCGTAGCGAATCGGGCCGCCCCCCGCCGGTACGCCTTGCCGCATCACCGGTCAGGAAACAATCTAGTTGTTAAAAACCCTACTGTTTCAGTAAATGAATGTAAGTGGTCGGACGGAACGTGAATAGTGATGCCCGGCAGAAATCGCCCGCGCACGCCCCGGACCTGCCCGCCGCAAAGGCGTATCATCGGATCGGATGCGCTCTCTTCTCTGCCTCCTCGTCCTTTTGACCCCGGCCGCCCGTGCCGCCGTCCCCGTCGCCGCCGCTACCGATGCCACGCCCCGCGAACTCACCGGCACAGACCGCCTCCGCGCCGCCCTCGCTAACGTCAGCGCTCCCGGCGCGCGCGTCGTCGCCGGGACCCTCTCTTCCCCTACTCTCGCCGCCTTCGCCCCGCTCCCCGCCCTCGACTCCGCCGACCCAGAAGCCTTCCGCCTCCTGCGCCGCGGCAACACCTGGCTCGTCCTTGGCTCCGGCTCCTCTGGAGTCCTCTACGGATGCCTCGAACTCGCCCGCCGCGTCCAGGAAACCGGCCGCCTCCCCGAACAAATCGACTTCGCCGACGCCCCTGCCTTCAAGCTCCGCGGCCCCGCCCTCGGCATGCAGAAAACCGCCATCACCTACGACGGCGCCATGTACGACTACCGCTATACGCCCCAGGAGTTCCCCTTCTTCTACGACAAGGCCCTGTGGACCCGCTACCTCGATTTCCTGCTCGCCAACCGCTTCAACACCCTCTACCTCTGGAACGGCCACCCCTTCACGTCGCTCCTCAAACTGCCCCGTTACCCCGAAGCCCAGGAACTCCCCGACGCCCAACTCGAACAGAACATGGAGATGTTCCGCTGGCTCACCGGCGAGGCCGACCGCCGCGGCATCTGGGTCATCCAGGCCTTCTACAACATCCATATCTCCCACGCCCTTGCCCGCGCCCACAACCTTCCCTTTCAGCTCTCCACCCCTACCGAATTCACCAGCCAATACACGCGCTACTGCATCTCCGAATTCATCCACACCTACCCCAACGTCGGCATCATGATGACCCTCGGCGAAGCCCTCCGCCCCGAGTACGGACCCCAATGGCTCACCGGCACCATCATCCCCGGCGTCCGCGACGGCATGCGCGAGCTCGGCCTCTCCCGCGAACCCCCCATCATCGTGCGCGCCCACGCCACCCGCATCGAGGACGCCATCCGCCAGGCCCTGCCTCTCTACCGCAACATTTTCACCATGCATAAGTGGAACGGCGAATCCCTCACCTGGACCAACGTCCGCGGCGAGGTACTCCGCCTCCACCAGTCCCTCGTCAATCTCGGCTCCACCCACATCGCCAACGTTCACCTGCTCAGCAATCTCGAACCCTTCCGCTGGGGCGACCCCACCTTCGTCCGCGAAACCCTCCAGTCCATGCAGCGCATCGGCATCCGCGGCGTCCATGTCTATCCCCTGCGCTACTGGGACTGGCCCAACAGCCCGGACAACCCGCCGGAAATTCAGTTCGAGCGCGACTGGATCTGGTTCGAGACCTGGGGCCGCTATTCCTGGAATCCTGCGCGCGACCCCGCCGCCGAGCGCCGCTACTGGATCTCCCGCATCGCCGCCCACTACGGCAACGAACAGGCCGCCGCCAAAATCCTCGATGCCTATGAACTCTCCGGCGTCTGCGCCCCCCGCCTGCTCCCCCGAATCGGCATCACCGAGGGCAACCGCCAGTCCTTCACCCTCGGCATGCTGATGACCCAGTTGATCGACCCCGAGCGCTACAACGCCCTCACCCTCCTCTGGGAAGGCGACGCTCCCCCCGGTGAGCGCCTCGACGATTACGTCCGCAAAGAGTGGCTTCACCAGCCGCACACCGGCGAAACCCCCGTCGGCGTCGCCGATGAGGTGCTCGCTTCCGCCGTCCGCGCCGTCGCCGCCGCCGAAGCAGCCGCTCCCCTCGTCACCCGCGATCGCGAAGAGTTCGCGCGCTTCCTCAACGATATGCGCGCCATCGAAGCCCAGTACCGCTACTACGACGCCAAAACCCGCGCCGCCGCCCTCGTCCTGCGCTACGGTTACTCCCACGATCTCGCCGATCTGCGCGCCGCCCTACCCCTCCTCCGCCAGAGCCTTGACCACTACCGCAGCCTCGTCGCCCTCACCGATAAGACCTACCGCGAAGGCCCCAGCGTTCACAGCATCTCGCGCCGCATCCCCTTCCTCGGCGGTCCCGGCCGCTACACCCACTGGCGCGATTGCCTCCCCGCCTACGAACGCGAACTCGCCAGCTTCGAACGCAACCTCAAGCAGCTCGAAACCACCGGCACCCGCACCACCACGCTCGATCGCCCCGCGTGGCCCTCCCTCCCCATCACCCTCACCGCCGGACCCGGCCAGGCCTTCTCCGTCCGCCCCGGCGAGAAGCTCTACTCCGACGCCGATCTCACCATCGAGCACGCCGCCCCCGAACTCGCCGGCATGACCGGCATCCGCATCCCCCGCCAGGCTGCCGCCAGAGGCGTCCACCTCGAAATTGAACTGCCCGCCCCCGGACAGATCCTCATCGGCTTCTTCCGCAGCGAAAAGAAAAACGCCGCCGCCGCCCCGCCCAAGGACGAATGGGATCCCCTCCTCCGCAACGGCCTCACCGCCGCCGGACACCCCGCCTTCACCGTCTGGGCCCACCAACTCCCCCGCGGCAAGAGCGACCTCGACTTCGGCCCCGGCGCCTTCGTCGTCCTCGGCGCCATCCCCCAATCCGTCCAGCCCGAGGCCCGTATGGTCTTCTACTCCGCGTCCGACGCCAGCCGCCGCCCCGACCTCGACTGGTTATTCGAATGACATCTTCGTGGCATGATAGGTTTATGCCGAAGTCACATGCGGCAAACCGGTTCTCGCTGGCCATCGAATACTATCGGGAACCCGACGGCCGCTGGCTCGCCGATATTCCCGCCCTTCCCGGCGTCACCGCTTACGGGCGTACCAAGAAACTGGCGACCGCAGCCGTGCAGGCCCTCGCGCTGCGGCTGATCGCCGACCGGTTGGAGCATGGGGAAGCCCTTCCCGGACCCATGGACGTCTCCTTCATTGCGGCCTGAATCGACGTCTCCAGACTGGCCTTCCACGAAGGCAAAACAGGTGCTCGCGGCCCTGCTGCGCATCGGCTGGCGGATCAAGCGGCAGAACCGGCTGGTAGCGTCGGCCTCCGGCCGACCTTTGGATCGAACCGGAATCTGCGCCGGCATGCTCCAGACGCTCGGGTTTTCGACCCTGCGTCGCGAAGACCTGTAGCGGGCCGCGCCGCCCCGTCTCTCCCGGCACACCCATCCCCTCACCCCCGCAACGCCGCCGTCAGCCGCGCCGCCAGCTCCCGCGTCGCTCCCGGCAGCATCGCCGCGTCCAGCGTCACCAGCCCCAGCCGTCGCTCCAGCGGATGCCCCGCCACCCGCAGCACGTGCAGGTGCGCGGCTTGCGCACGCTCCTTCACCGCGCACACCGGCAGGATCGACGCCCCCATCCCCGCGCGCACCAGCGCCTTCGCCGCTTCCACGTTCTCCACCTCCATCGTCACCTGCGGCGCCACCCCCACCCGCGCGAAGTACTCGTCCAGCAACATCTGCATCGCGCTCCCCTTCTCAAACAGTATGAACTTCATCTTCGCCAGGTCCGCCGCCGCCAGGCTCCGCCGCCGTGCCATCGCATCTTTGCGGCTCACAATCACCACCAGTTCCTCGCTGCCCAGCGGCGTGATCGCCAGCCCCGGAGCCGCGTGCGGCTCCATCACCACCGCCAGGTCCAGCCGGTGCGACGCCACCCCCGTCAGCATCGCCTCCGTCGTCGCCGCCACCACCACCAGCTCGATCTCCGGAAAACGCCGCTTGTACGCTGCCAGCACCGCCGGCAACCGGTAGACCACCGTCGTCGGACCCGCCCCCAGCCGCACCGTCCCCCGCTTCAGCGCACTCATCTCCCGCACCGCCATCTCCGCGTTCCGCACGTCGCGCAGAATCCGCTCCGCGTACTGCAACAGCACCCGCCCCGCTTCGCTCGCCACCACCCGCCGCCCCACCCGCAGGAACAGCGGACACCCCAGCTCGTCCTCGAGCTGCCGGATGTGCTGGCTCACCGTCGATTGCGAGATCCCCAGTTCCTCGCCCGCCCGCGTGAACCCGCCGCGGCGCGCCGCCGCCTCCAAGACTTCCAGTTGCCGGATATCCATTAGTGAAACCGATCCATACCACAGGAATAATCTATTTTGCGAATTCTTGGCGAGCGGGTAAAGTGCTATTCAGATGCAATTGGGGCAAATCCTCCACGAGGCTACGTGCGCCCGTGGGATCGAACCATCAGGAGGTTCGCATATGAAACGTCTCGTCTTCGTTTTGGCCGCGCTCAGCGGTCTCCTCTCCGCACAGGAGTTCCGCGGCACCCTTACCGGCAGAGTCACCGACCCCGCCGGCCTCGGCGTCCCCGCCGTAAAACTCCAAATCCTCAAAACCGACACCAATACGCGCTCCGAAACCGTCACCGGCGCCGAGGGCAACTACACCGCGCCCTTCCTCGCCCCCGGACCCTACTCGGTTTCCGTCGAAGCCCCCGGCTTCAAGCGCTACTCGCGCGACGGCATCACCATCGGCACCAACGAGCGCGTCACCCTCGATATCCAGCTCCAGGTCGGCAGCGCCACCGAGGTCATCACCGTCACCGCCGACGCCCCCCTGCTCAATACCGCCACCGCCAGCGCCGGACAGGTCATCTCCACCCGCGAAGTCGAGAACCTCCCCATGAACGGCAACACCCCCATGGCGCTCGCCCGCAACGCCCTCGGCGTCATCCCCAAACAGAAACACCTGCTCAACCAGGTCAAGCCCTACGACACCGCCAGCGCCGTCGATATCTCCCTCGGCGGCGCCAACGCCGGCTCCAACGAATACCTGCTCGACGGCGTCCCCAACATGTCCAGCGCCGCCCGCGCCGGCGGCTTCAGCCCCTCCATGGATGCCGTCGCCGAGGTCAAGGTCGATCTCTACCAGGTCGATGCCGCCTACGGCGATACCCTCGGCGGCACCGTCAACCTCACCACCAAGAGCGGCACCAACCAGTTCCACGGCTCACTCTACGAGTTCAACCAGACCTCCGCCCTCGCCGCCAACCAGTTCTTCCTCAATGCCGCCGGACGCCAGCAGGC
Source organism: Acidobacteriota bacterium (assembly GCA_018268835.1). Classification (GTDB taxonomy): domain Bacteria; phylum Acidobacteriota; class Terriglobia; order Bryobacterales; family Bryobacteraceae; genus Solibacter. The sequence continues at coordinate 44,441 of JAFDVU010000030.1, forward strand.
CGTCACCCGCTCCAATCAGTACGGCGGAACCTTCGGCGGTCCCGTCTTCGTCCCCAAAGTCTTCAACGGCCGCGACAAGGCCTTCTTCTTCCTCGCCTACGAAGGCTACAAGGACTCCAGCCCCGGAGTCACCACCACCGCCGTCCCCACCGCCGCCGAACGCACCGGCGATTTCTCAGCCCTGCTCGCCTCCGGCGCCAACTTCCAACTCTACGACCCCACCACCGCCGCCCTTGCCTCCGGCAAGATCACCCGCTCGCCCTTCCCCGGCAACATCATCCCCTCTAACCGCCTCAACTCCATCGCCAAAAACTACCTGCAGTACTTCCCCCAGCCCAACGCCGCCGGCAAGCCCGACGGCGAGAATAACTTCGTCGCGCCCAGCCCCTCCATCAATAACTTCGCCTCCTGGGTCGGCCGCGCCGATATCAACTTCGGCAACCTCAACAAGCTCTTCTTCAACCTCCACGAGAGCTCCTACACCGCCTCCACCGCCGATATCTTCCAGAACCTCGCCACCGGCCAGTTCAGCGGCATGGATCTCTGGGGCGGCGTGCTCGACGACGTCCACACCTTCTCCCCCACGCTCGTCCTCGATACCCGCTTCGGCTTCACCCGCAGCTACTCCTCCAGCTTCATCAAGAGCGCCGGCTTCGATCCCACCTCCCTCGGCTTCCCCGGTTACATGAACTCTTATTCCCAGCGCCTCGCCATGCCCCGCATCGCCTTCTCCGACGGCATGGCCGGTCTCAGCACCTCGCCCGGCAGCATCTCGCCCTTCGTCTCCTACCAGTGGTTCACCAACCTCACCAAAGTGCTGGGCCGCCACACCGTCAAAATCGGCGCCGACCTGCGCCGCTACGACGCCAACAGCCTCAACCCCGGATACTCCGCCGGTACCTTCACCTTCGGCAATAACTGGGTCACCGCCGGCACCGGCGCCGCCGGCCAGCCCTTCGGCTACGGCATCGCCTCTTTCCTCATGGGCCTTCCCACCGGCGGCCAGTACGATGTCAACACCGCCTTCGCCTACCGCAGCTACCTGATCGGAACCTTCCTCCAGGACGACTTCCGCGTCACCCCCAACCTCACCATCAACCTCGGCATCCGCGTGGAGCACGAAACCCCTCTCACCGAGCGCTATAACCGCATCGTCTCCGGATTCAATCCCACCGCCGCCAACTCCGTGGCCGCCGCCGCCGCCGCGGCCTATGCCAACAAACCCATCCCGCAATTGCCCGTGAGCGCCTTCTCCGCCACCGGCGGCCTGCTCTACGCCTCGCCCTCCAACCGCTCCGGCTACGGACTGCCCACCGCCTTCCCCAGCCCCCGCGTCGGCATCACCTGGGCGCCCTCCGCGCTCCACAACCGCACCGTCTTCCGCGCCGGCTTCGGCGTCTTCAACAACTCCATCGGCGCCTATCTCACCGGACCCACCACCGGCTTCAGCCAGACCACCACCATGGTCGCCTCCAACGATAGCTACCTGACTCCCTACGGCACCCTCTCCAATCCCTTCCCCGCCGGCATCCAGAATCCCGCCGGCTCCGCCAACGGCATCAACTCCAACTTGGGCAATTCCATCAGTTACTACACCTCCAACATCACCAATCCCTACAGCATCCGCTGGAACTTCGATGTCCAGAAGCAGATCGGCAAGGACATGATGCTCCAGGTCGGCTACATCGGCAACAAGCAGGTGCACGGCACCATGAGCAACGCCATTTCCTCCACCCCGCTGCTGCCCTTCCTCAGCCGCTCCCCCGTGCGCGATCAGGCCAACATCAACGCCCTCGCCACCGTCGTCTCCAACCCCTTCGCCGGACTCCTCCCCGGCACCAGCCTCAACGGCTCCACCGTTTCCGTCGCCACCCTGCTACAGGCCTTCCCGCAGTTCAGCGGCGTCACCCAGAGCAACTCCAACCCCGGTTGGGGCACCTTCAACGAACTCTCTGTGATGTTCCAGAAGCGCTTCTCCGGCGGCCTGCAGGCCACCGTCAACTATCAGCATTCGCGCCAGCTCAGCTCGTTCCAGAACAACGCTGGCGATTACCGCCTCGACTACGGCCCCACCTCCGGCGACTTCCCCGACCACTTCGTCATCACCGGCAGCTACGAACTCCCCTTCGGCAAGGGAAAGAAGTTCCTCAATAGCTCAGGCCGCGCGCTCGACCTCATCGCCGGCGGCTGGACCCTCAACAGCATCTACACCTGGGAAAGCGGCGGCGCCCTCTCCTGGGGCAACGTCATCTACTACGGCGGCCCCCTCAACATCGCCCCCCGCGACCTCGCCCAGGCCTTCGACGTCACCCGCTTCGAACGCGCCTCGGCCGCCCAACTCAGCCAGAACTACCGCACCTTCCCGCAGATGTTCAACAACCTGCGCTCCGACGCTGCCAATAACGTGGATCTCTCCATGCTTAAGAACTTCCACATCGGCGAGAAGACCTCCGCGCAGTTCCGCTTCGAAGCCTTCAACGCCTTCAACCGCACTCAGTTCGCCGCGCCCAATCTGAGCCCGACGTCCAGCGCCTTCGGCACCATCACCAGCCAGGCCAATACCTCGCGCCAGATCCAAATGGGCCTCAAGTTGAAGTTCTAGTAGGGTCGGCCTCCCGGCCGACCCCATTTGTTGCTGAAGAATCCCGCCGCGCGGGGTAATCCTCGCCGGATGGGAGGATCGGGTTGCGCCGCTACACGTCGAGGTTTTTCACGTCCAGCGCATTCTCTTCGATGAACTTGCGCCGGCTCTCCACATCCTCGCCCATCAGCGTGGAGAAGATCTCCTCGCTCTCTACGGCGTCCTCCAGACGCACCTGCAACAGCGTGCGCTTATCCGGATTCATCGTGGTCTCCGCCAACTGCTCCGCGTTCATCTCGCCCAGCCCCTTATACCGCTGGACGTTGGCGTCCTTCTTGCCCTCGATCTTCACGTAATCCAGCAGATCGCTCCACGTCTTCTGCGGATCCCGGTGTTCGTTCTTGATCACCAGAAACGGCGGCTGGTTGAACTTCGCGATGTCCCGCGCCAGGCGCCGGAATCGCCGGTACTCCGGCTGGCTCGTCAGCGGAATTCCCACGCTGCGCTCCGCCCCCGTCGAGTCCTTGTACACCACGCAGTACGCCTCGTGCTCCTCGTCCCGCCGCATCTCCGGGTTCAGCCCCTTCTGCTCGAGCGCCGCGAACACCGGTGCCAGGTTCGCCTCCACCTGGAAATCCGGCTTGGTGTCGATTCGCAACTCCGCGTCGCCCAGCACCTCTACCGCCCGGCTGTCTCGCATCTTCCGCTCCACCTTGCGGAACATCTGCTCGTACTCGTCCAGGTTCAGCAGGAACGTGCGCAGTTCCTGCCCCTCCAGCGTCTGCGCCGCCTTCCCGTTCCCGTTCGAGTGGATCTCCAGCGACAGGTTCTCCGTCGCCCGCCGCATGATCTCCTTCGTGAATTCCTTCTCGTCCTTGATGTACTTCTCGTTCTTCCCCTTCTTGATCCGGTACAACGGCGGCTGCGCGATGAATACCTTGCCCCGCGTGATCAGCTCGTTCATGTGCCGGAAGAAAAACGTCAGCAGCAGCGTCCGGATGTGGCTGCCGTCCACATCCGCGTCCGTCATGATGATGATCTTGTCGTAGCGCAGTTTCGAAACGTCGAAATCATCCTTGCCGATGCCTGTCCCGAGCGCCGTGATCATCGCCCGGATTTCCTCGTGCCCCAGCATCTTGTCGTAGCGCGCCTTCTCCACGTTCAGGATCTTGCCCTTCAACGGCAGAATCGCCTGGAACCTGCGCTCCCGGCCCTGCTTCGCCGTCCCGCCCGCGCTCTCGCCCTCCACCAGGAACAATTCGCACAGCCGCGGATCCTTCTCCTGGCAGTCCGCCAGTTTCCCCGGCAGCCCGCCCGAATCCAGCGCCCCCTTGCGACGCGTCAGGTCCCGCACCTTGCGCGCCGCTTCCCGCGCCCGCGACGCCTCGATCGCCTTGCTCACGATCTTGCGCCCGATCGTCGAGTTCTTCTCGAAGTACTCGCTCAGTTTTTCATTGACGAATTGCGTCATCGGCCCGGCGATGTCGCTGTTCAGCTTCCCCTTGGTCTGCCCTTCGAACTGCGGCTGCGGCACCTTCACGCTCACCACCGCCGTCAGACCCTCCCGCACATCGTCGCCCGTCAGGTTTTCCTTGACGTCCTTGAACAGCTTCTCCTGCTGCCCGAACCAGTTGATCGTCCGCGTCAGCGCGCTGCGGAAGCCCGAAAGATGCGTGCCCCCGTCCACCGTGTTGATGTTGTTCGCGAAGCTGAATACGTTCTCGCTGTAGCTGTCGTTGTACTGCAGCGCCACTTCCATCGTCAGCGTTCCGCCATTCGGCAGCGGCCGCTCCGATTCGAAGTGGATCGGCTTCTCGTGCAGCACCGTCTTGCCCTTGTTGATGTGCCGGATGAATTCGCTGATTCCGCCCGTGTACTCGTACGTGTTCGTCTTGATCGGATCCACGCGCTCGTCGGTCAGCGTGATCTTCAGCCCCTTGTTCAGAAACGCCAGTTCCCGCAGCCGCTGCGCCAGGGTGTCGTAGTTGTACACCGCGGCTTCCATGATCGTTCCGTCCGGCTTGAACGTCACTCGCGTGCCCTTCTTGCGTCCCGCCTTGCCGGTCTTCACGAGCGGCGCCTTCGGGATCCCGCAAGAGTATTCCTGGTACCACGTGAACCCGTCGCGCCAGATCTCCAGTTCCAATCGCTCGGAAAGCGCGTTCACGCAGCTCACGCCCACGCCGTGCAGCCCGCCCGATACTTTGTAGCTCTTCGAGTCGAACTTGCCGCCCGCGTGCAGTTTGGTCATCACCACCTGCGCCGCGCTCACGCCTTCATCCTCGTGCAGATCCACCGGAATACCGCGCCCGTCGTCGATCACCGTCACCGAGTTGTCGTCGTGGATCGTGACCGAGACTTCGGTCGCGTATCCGGCCAGTGCTTCATCCACCGAGTTGTCCACTACTTCGTAGACCAGGTGGTGCAAGCCCATCTCACCGGTCGAGCCGATATACATCGCCGGGCGCAGGCGTACCGCCTCCAGCCCCTCGAGCACTTTGATGCTACTGGAATCGTAGACTTCACCCGCGCCGGGGTTCACTTCGTTTGCCATAGTTCCTTGCTGTTTCCAGAGGTCACGTCAGATTCTCATCGGCATGACCACATACCGGTATTGCTCGGCCGCCGCCGCGCCCGCGGGACGGAGTTCGCCCGCGCTCTTCTGGTCCTTCAGCTCGAACGCCACCTGCTCCTGCGGAATCACTCGCAGGAAATCCAGCAGGTATTGCGCGTTGAAGCCGATCTCCAGGTCCGGACCCGTGTATTGGCCCGGTACGCTCTCCTCGCTCTCGCCCGTTTCCACGCTCGAGGAGAAGACCCGTACCTCGCCGCTCGTAAATTGCACCCGGATCGCCCGCGAACGCTCGTCCGCGAACTGCGCCACGCGTTCGATCGCGCTGCGGATTTCGTTCCGCTCCACCGTCGCCGTGTGCGGATGGTCCTTCGGAAGCACCCGCTCGTAATCCGGGAAATTGCCCGTCAGCTTCCGCGTCATCAACAGCCGGTGCCCCACCTGGAAGAACAGGTGATTGTCGTCCCCCGCCACCACCGCCTTGGCTCCCTCACCCGCGTCATCGGCCAGTTTGGTCAGCTCGTTCATCGCCTTCTTCGGAATCAACGCGCGGAACGGCTTCTCGCTCGACCCGCTCGACGCCGGATCCGCCTGCACATACGCCAGCCGGTGCCCGTCCGTCGCCACCATCGTCAGCCCTTCCGGCCGCAGCAGCAACAACGCGCCGTTCAAAGTGAACCGCGATTCCTCCATCGAAATCGCAAACGACGTCCGCGCGATCATCGCCGCCAGCGTGCTCACCGGAATCTCCGCCGTCGGCTCCGGCATCGCCGGCAGCTCCGGAAAGCTCTCCCGGCTCATCCCCGCGATGCGCGTCCGTGAACGTCCACTGGTGATGCTCGCCCAGTGGTTCTCCAGAAACTTCATGTTCACGTCGCCTTCCGGCAGCAGCCGGATATAGTCCAGCAGTTTGCGCGCCGGAACCGTCCCCGATCCTTCCTTCTTCACCCGCGCCGGGCAGGAGCACCGGATGCCCAGCTCCAGGTCCGTAGCCGTCAGGGTCACACGCTCACCATCGGCTTCGATCAGCACATTGGACAGGATCGGGATCGTGGTCTTCTTTTCCACCACGCCCTGCGAGAGGCTCAGTTCGCGTACGAAGTCGCTCTTGCTGACGGTGAATTCCATGCCACAGCTCCTATTCTTCGAAGGCTGTATCTACCTGAACTATAAAAACCGTATTCGTTGGGTCTGTGCAAACTGTTGAAGACTATCTAAATTATACTAAATTCAACCACTTTCCGCCATGCCTGGCTGCGGATTCGGCGCGCGTCGTTTCTGCAAAACCGCGTCTGTAACCGCATTTGCACAGTTTCCCACTGCCCGTCCGAAGGGCAGTTTAGGAAAAAGCCGCCAAGTTCACTGTAATGAGTCCATTAGGCTATGGATAAGCCTGTTGAGATCCGGGTTGCTCAGCCGCTCTTTTTCGATTTTCGTGATCGAGTGCAGCACCGTCGTATGGTGCTTCCCCCCGAAAGCCCGCCCGATCTCCGGTAGCGAAGCGTCCGTCAGCTCCTTCACCAGGTACATCGCGATCTGCCGCGGCCACACTACCTTCTTCGTGTTGCTCTTCTCCTTGAGCTGCGCCTGCCGCATCCCGAACTTCTCCGCCACCGCCTTCTGGATCGAATCGATCGTCACCCGCCGCTCCTGCACGTGCACGATGTTCTTCAATACCTGGTGCGCCATCTGCAGCGTGATGGTCGCCCCCGTCAACGATGCGTACGCCACCAGCCGGATCAGCGCCCCCTCCAGCTCCCGCACGTTGGACTTCGTCTTCGATGCCATGAACGTCCGCACATCGTCCGGCAACTGTACCCCGATCGTCTCCGCCTTCTTGTCCAGAATCGCCATCTTCGTTTCCAGGTCCGGCGGTTGGATATCGGCCATCAGCCCCCACTCGAAGCGCGAACGCAGCCGGTCCAGCAGCCCCGGTATCTCCTTCGGCGGCGCATCGCTTGAAATCACAATCTGCTTCTGCGAATCGTGAAGCTGGTTGAATGTGTGAAAAAACTCCTCCTGCGTCCGCTCCTTCGTCCCCAGTAACTGAATGTCGTCGATCAACAGGACGTCCGCCTGCCGGTAGCGCTGGTGAAACAACTGCATCTTCTCGTTGCGGATCGCCGCGATCATCTCGTTCATGAAACGTTCGCTCGAGGTGTAGACAATCTTCATCGCCCCGAAGTGCGTCATCAGCTCCCGCCCGATCGCGTGCATCAGATGCGTTTTCCCCATCCCGACCCCGCCGTAAAGGAACAGGGGGTTGTAGCGGTTCGAGGGATTCGTCGCCACCGCCTTCGCCGCCGCGTGCGCGAACTGGTTGCACGTCCCCACCACGAAGGTGTCGAACGTGAACTTCGGGTTCAGCAGCGAGCTGCCGGCGTCCGGATCCGAGATCACATTGTCCAGCGCCGCCACAGCCTGGTTCTGCGGACCGCGCGGTACCTCGACCTCGTAGCCGATCGTTCGTACCGGCAAATTCAGCTCGCGGATCCCATCCTGAATCTGCTTCGCATACTCGCCCTCCAGCCAGGCGCGGGTCTGCGGATCCGGGACACCCACCGAAAGCGTCTCCTCGCGGTGCCGCAGAAATGCCGTGCCGCGAAACCAATTGTCGTACTCCTGCGCACTCACCCGCTGTTGCACGTAGCCGCGCAGTTGATCCCAGTAGTTCATTGAACTTTTACACACCTATAGCGCAATTTTTCCACAAGATTATCCACAGGATCTTCAAGTCCTTGGGGGAGCCGTTATTGGGGACGTGCCGGAGCTCGGGCCCTCCGTGAGGCGCTCGGCCGGAGCCTGCCAACCGTTCCGGAACCGAAAAGTAGCATAGCACAGCGAAACCGCTTGTCTACATCTTTATAAATCGTTTCAATATAATGATTTAGCCATAACGTTTGACATCGGTAATGTTTCTGGCGAAAATGGAGTTTCCAAGTTGAGCGGGAGTAACTCAGCTGGTAGAGTGCGACCTTGCCAAGGTCGATGTCGCGGGTTCGAATCCCGTCTCCCGCTCCATAGTCTTCAGTCCGCCTCGGGATTCAAGATCATGCTGACACGCCTGCTTGTTCTCTCCGGCATTTCCTTCCTCGCTCTTACTTCGGCTTCCGCCCAGGACTACAAATATGAAGCCCTCGCGGCGGCGCCCGCTGCACTTCCAGCCGCCTACGCCTCCGCCGTCCAGACCCAGGGCGCCCGCGTCAGCGGCCCCGGCGGGGTCTGGTGCGAAATCTGGCTGGCCAAGTCCATCCCCGCCGCCAAATCCACCGACCCCTCGATTTCCTACGGCATTGCACAGGGAACCCTCATCGGCGTCCTGAACTTCCCCGGCAAAGGCTCGGACCGCCGCGGCCAGGTCATTCAACCCGGCCTCTACACCCTGCGCTATAGCGATTTCCCCGTTGACGGCAACCACTCCGGCGTTGCCCCGCAACGCGATTTCGCCCTGCTCACGCCCATCGCCGCCGACCCCGACCCCGCCGCCAAACCCGCCTTCGATCAGCTCGTGCAGTGGAGCGGCAAAGCCTCCGGAGGCCCCCACCCGGCCATCCTCTCGATCGAAACCCCGCCTCAGGGCGCCGCTGCCCCCAGCATCGTCAAGGAAGGCGAGTCCGATTGGACCTTGACCCTGAAATCCGGCGACCTCACCTTCTCCATCATCGTCGTCGGCAAAGTCGAAGGCTAAAATAGCGCAGGCCTCCGGCCTGCCCCAAAGGCGAGCGCCAGCTCGCCCGCCTACCGCACCGTCACCCCGAACCGAAATCCCCAGTAGTGTACCGTCCCGTCGATCGTCCCGACCTGATCGCGCACCTCCAACCGCGCCCCCACGTGCCGCAACACCCAGTAATTCACCCCGCCTCCATAGTGGAACAGGTTCGCCCGCCCGTCCCGGAAGAACATCGTGTACCCCGCCGCCGCATACGGATCGAATCGCCGGTCCCGCCCCCGCCGGAAGTGGTACGTCCCGCCGGGCGCGAACACCCCCACCGTCGAATCGCCCCACGAGTTGACCGCGCTCACCGCCCCCACCTCCACTCCCGCGCCGAACCCCTTCGGCAACGCGAGCTCCACCCCCGCGCCCGCCTGTAGCGTCGCTACCGTCCGCGCACTCCCCGTCAACCCGCCGGGCGCGCCGAACACATACCCACTCACCCCTTGTGCCCACGCTCCGGCGCACAGCGCCGCCGCCAACGCCCCACCGCAAAACACACGTTTCATGAGCTACGCCTCCATTATCGATCCGCGTTGAAACCCGGTGGACCGGCTCGGGGTGGAATCGAAGTAGTGTCGGCCTCCGGCCGACAAAGGCGAG
>JAFDVU010000310.1 GCA_018268835.1 Acidobacteriota bacterium
CTCGCCGCCGTCAGACTCCCCATGGCCACCGAACCGGCGTTCCAGTTCAAAGCGTGAGACGCTGGTGAAGGAGGATCCATGGCCAAGGTCCCCGACGACGTCTTCTTCGCGACCATTCCACAGCTCAACGCGCGCCTCAAGGCCCGCGAGTTCTCCGCCGAGGATCTCGCCCGCGCCTTCTCCGAACGATTGCAGACCCTCGCGCCGCGCTACAACGCCCTGGCGCTCTCCCTCCACCAGGAGGCCATCCGCGCCGCCCGCGACGTGGACAAGGACCTCAAGCGCGAACGCTATCGCGGCCCCCTGCAGGGCATCCCGTACGGCGTCAAGGACCTGCTCGCCTTCGCCGGACAGCCCACCACCTGGGGCGCCGCCCCCTACGCCGCCCAGGTCTTCGATTACAACGCCGCCGTCATCGACCGCTTCGCCGGCATCGGCGCCATCCTCGCGGGAAAGCTCTCCATGGTGGAACTCGCCGGCGGCGGCGGATACCGCTACCCCTCGGCCAGCTTCACCGGACCCGGCCTGAATCCCTGGGACCGCACCCGCTGGTCGGGCGGCTCCTCCAGCGGCAGCGCCGCCGCCGTCGCCGCCGGACTCCTGCCCTTCGCCATCGGCAGCGAAACCAGCGGTTCCATCGTCACCCCCGCCAGTTATTGCGGCGTCACCGCCCTGCGCCCCACCTACGGACTGGTCAGCCGCTACGGCGCCATGGCCCTCTCCTGGACCCTCGACAAACTCGGCCCCTTCGCCCGCACCGCCGAAGATTGCGGCCTCATCCTGCAAGCCATGGCGGGCAAGGATTCCAGGGACCCCGGCAGCGCCGGCAAGAGCTTCTACTACACCCCCCAATACGCCCGGCCCCTCAAGGACCTCAAGGCCGGCTACTCGCCCGCCGACTTCGACGGCGTGCAGGAAACCGCCCGCCCCGCCTTCGCCGCCGCCCTCGATGCGCTCCGCCAACTCGGCCTTCAACTGGTGGAGACCAGACTCCCCGACTTCCCCTACGGCGCCGTGCTCAGCACCATCCTCAACGGAGAAATGGGTGCCATCTTCGAACCCCTCATCGCCGCCGGCAAAGTGGACGAACTCGCCGACAAACCGCAGATCGCCGGCCTGAAGGCGTCGCTCGATCTCTCCGCCAAGGACTACCTGAAGGCCATGCGCATCCGCCGCCTGATTCAGGACGAAATCTCGAAGCTCTTCACCTCGGTGGACATCCTGGTGGCACCCGGACGCGCCAACATCGCCACCAAAATAGATCAGCGCGTCGATGTCCAGCCGCCCGGCATGCCCCCGCCCCCCAAGGACCCCGGCATGCGCGCCATCATCCCCATGGGCAACCTCGCCGGACTCCCCGCCCTCGCCCTGCCCTGCGGCTTCGCCGAGAACATGCCGGTGGCGCTCCAACTGGTGGGCGTCCCCTTCTCCGAAAATCAACTGCTCGCCGTCGGCCGCGAGTTCCAGGCCAAAACCGACTGGCACACCCGCCGCCCGCCGGGCGCTTAATTAAAATCCGTGTCCATCCGTGGCCAAAAAAGAGTCACAAAGGGCCACGCCTACCGCACCAGGTCCAGGATGAACCGCTCCATCACGATGCGGTCGTCCGGACGCGCGTCGCGCAGCCCTTTGTCGGCCTGGTAAATCAACTCCATCCCGCGCTCGAGCTGCTTCTTCGAAAACTTGCTCGCGGTCTGGTACACCTGCTCCGCGCGCGACTGCCACATCGGCACACCGGACTTCGAAAAGTGGCCCATCACCTGTCCGCTGCTCTTCAACCCCGCTTCGCGCGCCACCAGCGCCATGCGGAATTGCGTGGAGAGGAACGCCAGCGCCAGCGGCAGGTACTCGCCCTCCTTCACCAGCGTGTCCAGCGCCTCCAGCGAGCGCGCGCGGTCGCGCCGCCCCAGCGCGTTCACCAGCGCGAAGATCGTGGTCGCGCGCGCGTCCGGCACCAGCGCCGCGATATCCTCCACCGTCACCGCACGCTCCCCGGCAAACAGCGACAGCTTCTCGATCTCCACCGCGATGCGCGCGATGTCCCCACCCAGCGATTCCACCAACAACTCCAGCGCCGCCGGGTCGATGCGGAAGCCCGCTTTGCGCACCAGCCCTTCGGCTTCGTGGCGCGCGTCGGCCGTCGAGTAGCGGCGCAACTCCACCACGTCGGGAATCGCCGCGTAGAACTTCCGCACGCGTTCCTGCTTGCGCTTGTCGTCGCCCTCGAAATCGAACCGGATCGCCTCGAACACCAGGGTCACCCCCGGAGTGGGGTCGCGCATGTAGTCGGCCAGCGGCGCGGCATCGCCGGACCCGGCGCCGCCCCCGCCCTCGCCTTCTTCGTCCTCCTCGGCCGCGGCGCGCCCGCGCGGCAGCGCCAGTTCGGCGTTGGTGATCCAGATCAGCCGCTCGCTGGCGAACAGCGATAGCGCGCGCGCATCGTCGATCGCCTCGGCCAGCCCGATCTCGGAAAGATCGTGCTGCACCACCGCTTCGGCCGGCACCGCGGCCAGCATCGCCTCCTTGATGCGCCGCCGCTCGTAGGCCTCCGGCCCGAGCAGCAGCGTCGCCGGCGGCGCGCCCTTCTTCAACCGTGCGTGGAACTGGGCCGGCGTCATCGTCAGAAGCCGTTCAGAATCGCGCTCACCACGCCGCGCGCCACGTCCTTGCTGAGCCGCTCCATCGCCGTCCCGCTTTCGTCGAAGTACGCCGCCGGATCCACCGAGATCTCGTACCGCTCGCGATACTCCCCGTTCTGCTGGTTGTAGAGCACCTTGCCGTCGACGCGGCTGGTCAGCTTCACCTGCACGTTGACGATCGCCTGCACGCTGGTGGCGCGCCCCGTGGCCGTGTCGAAGATGATCGGGTACGCGGAGAAGTTCATCAGCACTCCCGTCACCACCAGGTCCGCCTGGCTCGCGTCCTCGATCAGGTGGTAGCGCGTGCGCGAAATCAGTTCGCGCGAGATGTCCGCCGGCAGCAGCCGCGCCAGCTTGTAGCGCACCGTGGCGTTGCCGAAAGGCTGCACCGCGATGGTCCGCGCCGTCTTGGGAAGCATCTCGCCGCGCCCCGCCAGGTGGTAACCGCAGCCGCTCGCCGCCGCCGCAAGCAGCACCGGAATCAGCGCCACCGTCCTCATACGATCTGCCGCGCCACCGCGAGAGCGTTTTCCGCCTGCACCCGCAGGTTGTCCGCCACGAACCAGAACCAGAACGCGGCGCCGTTGTTCGGATCCGGCGTGATGGCGCCGACCGCGATCCCGCCCTGCCCCGCCTGCCCGACATTGTTGGGCGGCTCGAACTCCCCGCCGCGCACCTCGATGCCTTCCATCGCCAGCGAACTCTCCAGCGCCTCCAATTCCGGCGCCTCTTCGAACTCCACCCACGCGGAGAAGCTGTAGCCGTGGAACACCGGCGCCTGGATCACCCGCAGCGACGGCATCGGCGCGCCTTCGCCCTCCCCGCCCAGCGCCAGCAGCGTGGCCAGGTGCCGCTCGATCCGCAACTCCGTCTGCTCCAGCGCGG
>JAFDVU010000311.1 GCA_018268835.1 Acidobacteriota bacterium
TGCCGCCCGTCTCCGGACGGCGCGCCTTGCTGAAGGCCGAACTCGATGCCCTTGCCTCGGCCCAACGCCCGCAATTCGGCTTCTGGCCTCAGCCGCTATTGGGACGGCGATGGGCAATCGCGGTGGCGGCCTGCGCCTGCGCCCTGGCCCTGATCTTTGCAGTGAGTTCCCACCGCCGGCCTTCGCGCCGCGGCTCGTCGACGTACGCCGGTTTCGTCCCGGTGTCTGTTCCGGCGCCCGCCATCACCCCGGGGGTTGCCCGGGCGGCGAGCCGGGATCAGTTGTGCCAGGCGAATCCGGGAAAGAACCGGGACGTCCCCGTGGCCCTGCGCCGGAAAGTCTTCGCCATGTACGGAATCCCCGATGCCGATCCGAAAGCGTATGAAGTGGACTATCTCATCACGCCGGCGCTCGGCGGCTCCGATGACATCGCGAATCTCTGGCCGCAGTCCTACTCCTCGACCGTCTGGAACGCGCGCGTCAAAGACGAGCTGGAGGACCGCCTTCGCGACCTGGTGTGTCGCGGCGATCTGGATCTGTCTACCGCGCAGCGCGAGATTGCGACGGACTGGATTGCGGCGTATAAGAAGTATTTCCGCACGCAGAGTCCCGATCCCCAGTAGCGTCCGGGGACGACCCTGACCTTTGAAGTCTCGAGGGCAAGACTCCGGCGGCCGTATCAGTTTTCGGAAGGCCTCTCTACATGGTCGATCACCAACACGTCCACGGGTCCCTTGGCCGGCACGAGTCTCAAGCCAAGTTGTTCCTGAATGGCCTGGAATATGCCGGGAGCGTCTGCCGCCCTCACTGCGGCCGGCGCGCCAGGTTCGTTCGTGGCCGGTCGAGCCCCCGCGAAATCGTCAGGCGAAAACACGAGGTGTATTTCGAAGTAGCTCGTAATGCCGGTCTTGTCTATTACGGGACGGTCCAGAGCCATCCCCAGCAAGCCGGCGAGCATCGAGAGTGTGCCACCCTCCATTTCAACGCCTCGCGGATACAACATATTCCGGCAGCGCCTCTGGTCCGGGGCCAGCGGGGGCAGGGGACCGCCTATGATCGGCGGTACACAGCTTTCATCCTGGAGCGGTTTCAACTTTGGAGAGCCTTTGCCCAAAGCGAGTTCATAAACCGGCCCCAGCCTGGTCTCGCGATGAATCCTGAGCTTGAACCGGTCCTCGAGAATTGTCTGCATCAGGGGCCCTTGCATCATCAATAAGCTCGGGTGTGCGTCCGATGTGGCATCGATTTCGAACCTTTCCGAATGGATCCAATCCGGGCCGCCTTCGATGGGAATCATTCGAAAGGAATTCAGATAGCCACCCGCGTACCTGTTATACGCGGCCTGAATCATGCCGGTGTTATCGGTGTCGGCCAGAATCCCACAGCCGATGTGCAGCCTTCCCGGCGATGAGTCGCCGCCGTAAGTCGGCGTTCCTGGCCCGCTCGAAACGCCCGGCTTGCAGGGCCTGATTGAGACCACGTCGAAACGCGGGCGCACCGCGGGTTGCGCGGCTGGCTGTGGCGCGGGCGCCGGAACCGGAGGTGGCGCGATCTGCGCTTGCGCCAACTGAGCCGGCTTCTGTCGCAGCGCGGGCAGACGCGCCGGGTGAACCGGTTGCCCCGCCTGCGCCGCCGCCGGCTGAACGGGAATGGCCTGCGCCAAACTGATCGCCGCGAGAGGAAGCGCCGCTGCCAGCGCCAGCAACAATGCGCCGGCCACCGCCGCGCCGCCCACCGCGTCGCGCCGCAGATCCGTATCGAGCAGCGCATACAGCCGCCGTTTCAGGCAACTCCCGTGCGAAATCCCGACCGCGATTGAAGAGTTCATTCCCCGGCGGGCATCCCAATCCAGCAACAACTTCGCGTAGGCCGACGCCTTTCCACCCGCTGCCAGAACGCGGTTATCGCACGCCAGTTCTTGCTCTTCGCGTAATTGCCGCCGCACAATCCACATCAGAGGCTGAAACCAAATCAACGCGTGGGCGATTTCCGCCAGGCCGCGAAACAGAAAGTCGTGCGCCTGAATGTGCGCCAGTTCGTGGCGCATCACCGCATCGCGGCTCTCCGCCGGCAAGTCTTCGAAACCCGCCGGGACCAGAACGGTGGGCCACACGATTCCCCATGTCACGGGCGCGCCGATCGCATCGTTTCGCCACACCCGGACGCGCCGTCCGAACCGCGCCACATTCGCGAGCAGCCCGGCGTCCGTCACCGCGTCCGACGTCTTTCGTATCCGGTAAAGCCGCCACAAACTGATGACAAATCGCGTCAGAAGCATCGCCGCGCCGGCGAACCAGATCGAGGGAATCAGCCACGCGGTTAGGTCGATTTGCCGGGATGGAGTTTGCGGCACCGGTCGCGCTGTCAATTCCGCGGCATCGCCGGCAATCGCCCGAGTCACCGATGGCTCGGCCACAGCTGCGGGCGCGGGGCGCTGCAAGTGGAGCCACAGCGGCGTCACCGCCGTCCAGCGTGGCAGCATAGGCGTCGCTGCCGCCGCCACCAACATGGCCACGATAGTGGTGGAGAACACCATCCGGCGCAGATCCGCCGATCTGTTCCTCAGCATCCGGCTGATGCAGAGCGCGGATCCCAGCGCGATGCCGGATTTCCAAAACACCGCAAACAGGACGGGGGCGAATTCAAACGGGGACGTCATCGTCCCTCCTTCTCGCTCCGGGCAATCAGGGCCGACAGTTGATCCCGTTCCTCGGCGGATAGTTCCCCGCCGGACATCTCCAGAAGCGCAGCCGCGGCCGCCATCGGCGACCCCCCGAAAAATGTGGATACGAGTTGCCGCAGAGCCGACCGCCGCGCCTTGGCGGGAGCTACCGCCGGCGTGTAGACGTAGCGCATCCCGTCCCGTTTGTGGCGGACGTGCCCCTTCTCCTCCAGTAGGGTCAGCATTCCGCGAACGGCGGAATAGCTGGGGGGGTCCGGCAATTTCGCCAGAACCTCCGCTACGCTGGCCTTCCCAAGCCGGTAGAGAACCTCCATGATCTGGCGCTCCCTGCGGCCGAGTTTAGTCCCGATGTCTTCGTTCATCCGCGGCCTCTCCGTCTGTGCTAGTCCACTAGCAGTTGCTAGTACACTAGCACCGCCCCGCGTGGCAGTCAAGCGGAAAAATGTAGGCACGATGATCTCGGCGCTGCGCAGTGACTTCGGCGTTCCACCCTACCGTTACGAGAACGTGAAGTCGGGCCCTACAGTGAAGATCCGCCCGGTTTGGTGCTGTCCAACAGCGATATAGCAAGAGCGCTCGGTAACCCCGACTCGTAGGCCGCCCGAACGTGTCAAACCGCAGTCGCCGGTCGCCACGAACTGCCCGCCCCAACCGGACGCCGCCACGGGTCCTTGCGGCCGATGGCGAACTGTCCAGGGGCCGCGCGGAACGTCTCCGCCGGCATCTGGCGGGCTGTTGGGAGTGCCGGCTGCGCGCACAGGAACTGGAAGGCGCCATCGCCGGGTTTGTTC
>JAFDVU010000312.1 GCA_018268835.1 Acidobacteriota bacterium
CGCCTCCGTCCGCATGTCGATCGCCTGCGCCGCCAGCCGGCCTTCCCGGTCGAACGAACAAAACGGCTTGTCCCGTAGGCCGGCGAGGCAGCCATCGGATCATACGAGAGCGGCTGGAGGCAACGACACCGGCGCGACTCGCTACTGAACGTGATTCGTCAGTCGGAACTCCCGAAACCGTTCTTCGAGACCAAAACGTCACATCCCAAAGCCAAGGTCAAGGTCGGGGACTTTCCGTCAACTGGCATTGCTTCCGAGTGGCCAACTCGCACAAATCCCGGTACGTGACCGCGCGAAGACGCTCCGCCGCTTAATCGCAACGGACTGATTCAACGGGATCAACGCTCGCGGCTCGTAACGCCGGAACGTAGCTCGCAGCAGTTCCAAAACCCGCGAGCAAAAGCACTACCACACCAAAGGTCGGCACGTCCATCGGTTTAACCTCGTAGAGAAGGCGTGTCAACAGACGAGTGGTCGAAGCCGCGCCGAGACAACCTAGGGTGAGACCTAAGGCAACTGCTCCGGCAGAACGGCGGAGTACAAATCCGAGCACCTGCCGCCGGTCGGCGCCGAGCGCGATCCGGACGCCGATTTCATGGCGTCTGGCGCGCACGGTATACGCCGTGACGCCATAAACCCCCGTAACTGTGACGGCGAGCGCGAGAAACCCGAATAGGCTTAGCAGAGTGGCGGCAAATCGTGGGCGCGCCAACTGCTCGTCAATAACGGCTTCCATCGTCGTGACGGAATCGGCGGAAAAACTGCGGTCCACCTCGGCCATCCGGGTGCGAACAGCCTGCGCGAGCGAGGCAGGGGCGCGATCGGGCTCGGGACGGATCACGAAATCCAAACGCGTCGCAAAGACCTCTTGCGACCTCGGAGCATATAGCGCGGGGTCGGCAGGGCGGTCAATCGAGCGCCGACGGACGTCCCCGACGACGCCGATAATCTCGGCCACTCGCTCCTCCTTTCCCACCGCGAACACCAGGGAGTGGCCAAGCGGGTCCTCTCCGGGCCAATAGCGCGAGGCGGCCGCTGAATTGATGACGATCACCGGCGGCGACGATGGGCCGTCCCCGCGCGAGAATAAACGACCGCGCAGGAGCGGCGTTCCCATGGCGGAGAAATAGTCGCCGGCAACAGCCTCCGCCGTAAACGGTAGCCGCATGGCAGTACCCGACTCCGTGCGCGCCGTGACGTTCATCCACCCATCCAGTGGTCGAAAGTCGCTGACGCCCACGTAGCGGACTGCCGGAAGGGCGCGGATGGTGGCGAGCAGGTCCTCTTCCACCACGGCACGTTCGTGGTCGCTGGGAAAGAGCTTTCGTGAGACGCCGGTTTCGACGAGCAGCAGATCGTGGCGAGCGAATCCCGGATCAACATGGAGCAGGCGGACGAAACTGTTGACCATTAGGCCCGCGCCGACGATGAGCACAAAACCAATCGCCACCTCGGCGACGACCAGCGCCTGGCGAAGCGCGCTATGCCGACGCGTTCCGCCGCGGACAATCTGCAGGCCGGCCGTGAGGGAGACGCGAGATCCACGAAATGCCGGGATGATGCCGAACAGGATGCCAGCGCCAACAGAAACTACAAATGTGAAAAGCAGAACGCGGCCATCGACAGCGATCGCCTCCGGCCGAGCGACTCGGGGCGGAAGAAGAGCGCGAACCCAATGGACTGCGCCATAAGCGATCGCCACACCTGCGGCGCCGCCAACCAGAGAGAGCATGATCGCTTCGGTAAGCGCCTGCCGGAACAGTCGTCCGCGTGCGGCACCGATGGCTCCACGAATGGCCATTTCGCGCTCCCGGTCGCTAGCTCGCGCCAGTGCCAGGTTCGCCACGTTGGCACACGCGAGCAAGAGAACGAATCCGACTGCGCCGAGGAGAATCGCCATGAACTGCCCGGTATCACCTATGAGATTCTCCTGCAACGGCATGAGCTGAGCGCCCGTCATTTTCGATCGGAGGTGGCCGGCCGCAAGGCCTACACCGATGGCACGCGCCTCCGCCTCGGCCGCCGCCACACTGATGTCCGGCTTCAGACGGGCGATCACCTCGAAACCGCCGGAGTCGCGCAAACGGCCGTCTTCGGTCTCGGGCGAAATCGGCGTCCAGACCTCCGCCGCCCGGTGGGGGTACGCGGCCTCAACTTCCGGCGGCATCACACCGACGATGACGAAGGTACGCTTCGACTCCGAGTTGCGCGTCAGCATCACGGTCCTGCCGATGACCCCCGGATCGGCGTGAAATCTCGCGCGCCAACAGTGGTCGCTGAGCACGATCACGTAGTCCGATCCTGAGCGCTCATCCTCGGGCGTAAACGTCCGGCCAAAGCGCGGTTCGACGCCCAGGGTCCTGAAGAAATCCGCGGTCGCACGGCGGCCCGTTATCGATTCTGAGTAATCTCCCGCATCGATGGTGTACCGAGTGACAATGGACGCCCCCATGGACTCGAAGACGTGGTTTCGCGCCCGGTAGTCCCGGAAGTCCGGGAGCGATACGTAGTTTCGCTGATTGCCGTTGAACTCCGACCAGAGAAACACCAGCCGTTCGGGATGTGGGTAAGGGAAAGGGCGAAATACTAGACCGTCGGCAACGGAAAAAACAAGCGAGTTCGCGCCGATGGCGATCGCCAGAGTGGCGCAGACGGCAGCGGAATATCCCGGGCAGCGCCACAGCATCCTGAGGGCGTAGGCCGCATCGCCTCGCAGCCGGTCGAGCCATCCCCAACCCCACTGATCGCGGCTCTCCTCGCGCAGCCAGAGCAGGTTTCCAACTCGCCGGCCGGCCACCGCTTGCGCCTCGCGGCAGGGCATGCCGTTGCGCTCATTAGCCTCCGTCTCCATGCCACGATGAAACTCCAGTTCTTCTTCGATCTCGGTGTCAAACCGCGAGCCGCGGACGAGCATTGCGACCCGGCGGAACAATTCTCTGATCAGCTTCATTGTGTTCCTCTTTACGCTGGTTGGATGACCCTCTCGATCGCCGAGGCGACGCGGCGGTACTCGGAGAGTTCCGCATCGAGTTGTTTCCTACCCTCGCGCGTGAGGTGATACACGCGCGCCCGTCTCTTCGGCCCCGCAGCGACCCAGTCCGCCGTGACCCAGCCCTTGCGCAGAATCCGCTGTAACGCCGGATAAAGTGAGCCTTCTTCCACCCGCAGGACGTCGTCCGACGTTTGCAGGATCGACTTCGCTACGCCGTAGCCATGCATCGGGCCGAAGCGGGCAAGGGTCTTCAAAACGAGCATGTCGAGCGTGCCGGGTGGGATCTCTGGTTTTGGATACATAGGCTATCTGTGCATAGATTATCCTAGAATTACGCAAGGGGCAATCGGGATTTGGGGTGGCCCGCGTCAACTTGTCGGAAAACGCCCGTCTCGCCATCTGACGCAGCGCTGGGAACGGCCGCCGGTCAAGATCAGC
>JAFDVU010000313.1 GCA_018268835.1 Acidobacteriota bacterium
GCCACGTTGCTGTCGATGTGCTCCATCTTGGGCATGCCGATGACGGCGCTGGCCACAGGAAGCGACATCGTGTAGTGGATCAGCTTCTCCGGCGCCGCCTGCCCCACCAGTGCATCCTGCGCGAAGATCTTCATCGCGGTGATTCCCATTTTCTTGCGCAGCGCCACCGGCAGAGCAGAGGTTTCGAAGCTGCCCTGCGCGCCTTTCACCTGCCCGCGCAGCGCCGCGTTGAGCGCCATCTGCGTGCAATCGAACTCGTGCCGCTCCAGCGCCAGCGCCAGCACGGCGGGGTAGGCGTGGCAGGTGATCCCGATGAAGCGGGTCAACTTCTTTTCCTTGGCCTTCACGGCGGCGGCGTACGCGCCGTCCTTGGCTTCCACCGCGGCGAGGTCGTCCGGACCCATCAGCGCGTGGATGTGCAGCAGGTCCACCTGGTCCACCTGCAGGCGCTTGAGGCTGGCGTCGAGCGAGCGCATAAAGTCGTCGTACTTGCGCGGGCCGATCTTGCTGGCCAGCCAGAGACCCTTGCGGCCGCGCTCCTTGAGCACCTTACCGATCCAGGTCTGGCTCTCGCCGTGCGCTCCGTAGCTATCGGCGGTATCGATGTACGTAATGCCGAGATCGAGCGCGTGTCGCAGCGCGGCGGGTCCCTTCTCTTCGCCGTAAGCGACGAACCGGCTCCCGCCGCCGAACGCGAGAATGGAAACCTGCGCGCCGGTCTTACCCAGGGTACGCATCGGCATGCCGGTAGCGGAAAAAGCGGTGGGGACCACGGCGCTCAGCGCGGCGGCACCCAGAAAATCGCGGCGGGATACGCTCATCACAAACCTCCTCCTGGGAGGCTATCACGCTTCGGCGATCAAATGCAGCACAACGCTGCGCCGGTGCGGGATTGCGCGGTGTTCGAAAAGATACACGCCCTGCCAGGTGCCCAGCATCATGCGGCCGCGCTCCACGGGGATGGAAAGCTGCGTCTGCGTCAGGGCGGCGCGGATGTGCGCGGGCATGTCGTCGGCGCCTTCGTCGTTGTGGCGGTAGAGGCGGGAGTCCTCGGGCACCAGGCGGGAAAAGAACGCGTTGAGGTCCAGCACCACGTCGGGCGCGGCGTTCTCCTGCACGATCAACGAAGCCGAGGTGTGCTGGATGAACACGGTGAGCAAGCCGCTCTCGGCCCCGGTCTCTTCGAGCCACTTGGCGATCGGCGCGGTAATCTCGTACAGCCCCTTGCCGTGGGTAGGCACCTGAAGTTTGTGAGTCAGCATCTGCATGTCAGGCCGGGTAAAGCAAGCGCAGGGAAAAGTGAAATACGGGCTCGAACACCGGATCGAACACCTGCCAGACGATGATCAGCCCGAGGTACGTGAAGCCGCGCATCGACCAACCGAACTGCTGGAAGCGCCGGGCGGCATCTTCGGAGAGGAAGACGCCGGCGCCGCCGAATCCGTCGAGCGGCGGCAGCGGAATCAGGTTGAACGCGCCCAGCAACAGGTTGAGCGAAAACATCAGGCTCAGGAACGTGGCCAGCCCGTGCGACAACTCGCCGGCGCCGGGCTGCACCACCTCCATGAACGTGACCGATTCGGGATATTGCAGCACGCCGGACCAGATGAACACGTGGATCAGGATGCCGGCAAGTATGGCCAGCGTGAAGTTGGCCGCGGGACCGGCGAGCGACATCCACGCCGCGCGCCGTGGATGCTGCTGCGCCCAGTGGGGGTCGTAAGGAGCGCTCGCCCAGCCCATCATCCAGCCGCCCATGGCGTAGCTTAGGATAGGGAATACCACCATGCCGAAAGGCTCGCGGCGGATGTGCGGAATGGGGTCGAGCGATACCTGCCCTCCGCGGAACGCCGTCAGATCTCCACCCAGCTGCGCCGCCCAGGCGTGTGCCGCCTCGTGGCAGGTTGTGGATAGCAGGAAGACCACGTACCAGACGACTCCCGCTACCAGAAACTCGCTATTCATTGTGCTGCTTTCAATCGTAGCAGGAGGTCCTTACTCCACCGTGACGCTCTTGGCGAGGTTGCGCGGCTGATCCACATCGCAGCCGCGGCGGACAGCGATGTGATAAGCCAGCAGTTGCAGCGGGACGATGGAGAGGATGGGGGTGAGCAACTCCGTGGTGGACGGGATCTCCACCACGTGATCGGCCATCTTGCGTACCTTGTCGTCGCCCTCCGTCACCACGGCGATCACGATGCCGTCGCGCGCCTTCACCTCCTGAATGTTGGACACCGTCTTGTCGTACAGCAGGAGGCTCTCCGGGCTGGAGGCGTCGTGCGTCGCCAACACGACCACCGGCAGGTTCTCGTCGATGAGCGCGTTCGGACCGTGCTTCATTTCGCCCGCAGGGTAGCCCTCGGCGTGAATGTAGGAGATCTCCTTGAGCTTGAGCGCGCCCTCGAGCGCGATCGGGAAGTGGATGCCGCGTCCCAGGAAGAGGAAGTCCGTCACGCGGTGCAGTTCCTTGGCCAGCGCCTCGAACGCGGCGTCGTGGGAGAGCACTGTCTCCAGCTTCCCGGGCAGCCGCACGAGCTCGTGTACGAGAGCACGCGACGCCGCTTCGCCGAGACTTCCGTTAGCCTGTCCCAGGTGCATCGCCAGGATGAACAGCGCCGTGAGCTGACACGTAAACGCCTTGGTGGACGCGACCCCAATCTCCGGACCGGCATGCGTGTAGATCGTCCCGGCCGCTTCGCGCGTAATCATGGAGCCGACCACGTTGCAGATGGCGAGCGTCTTCGATCCCTTCCGCTTGGCCTCGCGCTGCGCCGCCAGCGTGTCCGCGGTCTCGCCGGATTGCGAGATGACCACAGTGAGCGCGTTGCCGTCGAGGATGGGGTCTCGGTAGCGAAACTCGCTGCCGTAATCGACCTCCACCTGAATGCGCGCCAGCTTCTCGATCATGAATTTCCCGGCCAGCGCGGCGTGCCAGCTCGTGCCGCACGCGATAATTCGTACGTGCCGGATGGCGGCGAACTCGGCCGGCGTGATCTCCATTTCGTCCAGGAAGATGCGCCCGGTTTCCTGCCCTACCCGGCCCAAGGTGGTGTCGCGCACGGCGCGCGGCTGCTCAAAGATCTCCTTGAGCATGAAGTGCTGGTATCCGCCTTTTTCGGCCTCGATCGGATTCCACAGGATGCGCTGAACGGTCCGCTGCACGGGGCGGCCCTCGAAATCGGTGAGCCGCACGCCGTCGCGCGTCAGGATCGCCATGTCGCCGTCGGCGAGAAAGAACATGTCCTGCGTGTGCGAAAGAATCGCGGGAACGTCGCTGGCCACGAAGTACTCATCGTCGCCGATCCCGATCACCACCGGCGGTCCGCTGCGCGCGGCCACAATCTTGTCGTG
>JAFDVU010000314.1 GCA_018268835.1 Acidobacteriota bacterium
CCGGCCGACAAAGGCGAGCACCAGCTCGCCCGCTACCTCGCCCGGGCTCCCCGTCAACCCGGCGGACCGGCTCGGGGTACAATCGAACTCAGTGGGGACGTAGCTCAGATGGATAGAGCGGTCGCCTCCTAAGCGACAGGTCGGCAGTTCGAATCTGCCCGTCCCTACCACTTCCAGGAAGCAGGTCGACGATGGCGCCGGCCGCCGGCGGTGTCGCCCACACAACACACGGGTAACTGCTGAGCACTACGGTGGCCCCGGTCCCGGGCCCCTGCGGGTATACCCGTGCCGTCGCACCATCACCCCCGTATCGCCACGCCGGCCCCGAATCGCTGAGAGCTTTGTCCACACCTGCCGACTAGCATTCTTATGCGGCTGACTGCGGCCTTCGTCACTCTCGCCCTCGCCCTCCCTCTGGCCGCCGCCGACCCCTACTTCTCCGTCCTCTCCGACGATCCCGGCGCCTGGCCCGCCATCCTCTCCTCCGTCGGATTCCTCCCCCAACCCGCCGCCCTCGCCCGCGTCTTCGTCGCCCGCACCGGCGCCCCCGATTCCGCCGCCTGGCCCGCCCGCATCCAACGCGGCGACTTCCTCATCCTCGAAGGCGAATCCTCCCTCGCCGACGCCTTCGGCTTCCGCCGCGACCCCAGGCACGACCCCGTACGTGTCCAGTCGCTCACCGACGTCCACAACCCCGATCTCCCCCTCATCTGGGAAAAGGGCCTCGAGCTTCCCTGGTTCACCCTTCCCGCCGCCGCCCGCGTCTTCACCCGCGAACGCTCCACCGGCGCCCCCATGGCCGCCGGCTTCCGCCAGGGCTCCGGCGCCGTCCTGTGGATCGCCGCGCCCCCCGGCGAGCACGGGTATGAACGCTTCCCGTACCTCCTCCAGGCCCTCGCCGCCCTCGGCCTCGACCCGCCCTTCCGCTCCGACCGCCTCTGGGCCTTCTACGACGGCGCCTACCGCTCGCGCGTCGATCTCGAGTATTTCGCCGCCCGCTGGCGCCGCGCCGGCATCGCCGCCCTCCACGTCGCCGCCTGGCACCACTTCGAATCCGAACCCGCCGGCGACGCCCGCCTCCGCGAATTGATCGCCGCCGCCCACCGCCAGGGCATCCTCGTCTACGCCTGGTTCGAACTCCCCCACGTCAGCGAAAAATTCTGGGCCGATCACCCCGAGTGGCGCGAGAAAACCGCCCTCGGCCAGGATGCCCACCTCGACTGGCGCAAGCTCATGAACCTGCGCGACGCCGATTGTTTCCGCGCCGTCAGCGCCGGGCTCCGCGGTTTAATCGCCCGCTTCGATTGGGACGGCGTCAACCTCGCGGAACTCTATTTCGAGTCCCTCGAAGGTCTCGCCAATCCCTCCCGCTTCACTCCCTCCCGCGGAGGCTTCGAGAGACTTTCCGACCGCGAGTTTCTCGACCTCCGCGCCGGATTCGTCCAGCGCATGCAGGAGGAGTGGCTGAACGAGGTCGAACAGTGCCGCCGCTCCAAGCCCTGGCTCGACCTCGTTCTGACTCACATCGACGACCGCTTCGACACCCGCATCCACGACGCGCTCGGCGCCGACGCCGCCAGGGTCCTCCCCTTACTCGATACCCACAGCTTCACGTTCTTGATCGAGGATCCCGCCACCATCTGGAATCTCGGCCCGCAACGCTACCCCGCCATCGCCGCGCGCTACCGCGCTCTCACCACGCACACCGCCCGCCTCGCCATCGACCTCAACATCGTCGAGCGCTACCAGGACGTCTACCCCACCAAACAACAAACCGGCACCGAGTTGTTCCAGCTCGTCCACGCCGCCGCCGCCGGCTTCTCCCGCGTCGCCCTCTACTTCGAAAACTCCCTCCTCGCGCCCGATCTCCCCCTGCTCCCCGGCGCCGCCGCCACGGTATCGAGGTTCGAGCACGTCGGCCCCAAACTCGTCGTCGAATCCTCCCGCCCGGTCGGCATCCCCTGGAAGGGCGGCGCTCTCGTCGATGGTCAGCCCTGGCCCGCCCTCGACTCCGGCACTCTCTGGCTCCCCGCCGGCGCGCACTCCGTCGAACCCGCCCCGCCCACGGCGCCTGCCGCGACGCTCCGCCTGACCCGCCTCACCGCCGATCTCAAGAGCGCGCGCATCGCCTCTTCCGGCGCCATCGAGTTCACCTACGACTCCGATTCCCGCGCGGTCGCCCTCACCGATCTCGCCCCGGCCTCCGTCGAAATCGATGGCGAACCCGTGCCCCCCGCCGCGCCGCTCCTTCTCCCCCGCGGCCAGCACCTGGTTCGCCTTTCCCGTTAAGCGGTTTGTGCGCGGCCCTACTGTTTCTCCAGGACCAGTTTCTGCTCGCCTTCTCCCATCGAGCTGCGGAATGTTCGCGTGATGTTCAGCGTCTTGCCGTCTTCCGACAGCACCCACTTATCGGACATCGTGAACTCGTTGTCCCCGAACTGCCCCTTGGTCTCGATCGCCAGCGTGTCGCCATCCCACTTCAGCACGCTCTTCATCGTGCTGCCCCCGAAGCCTTCGTTGGCGCACTCCTTGCCGTCCGTCGTGTAGCTGGCCTTCATGTCGAAATCGCCCCGCTCGCTGGACTGATGCATCTCGGTCGTCAGCTTGGGGTCTTCGTGCGTGATTTTCTGCGTCATCGAACTCGGCGCCGGCATCTGGCCGAAGCTGCTCTTCGTGACGTTAAGCTTCCAGTCGCCGCTGAAATTCGGTTTGGCCAAAGCGGGCATCGCCGCCAGCGCCAGGGTCGCGAACAAGAGAGAAAAGGTTCGTGAGGACATGTTTTGCTCCGCCCGCAGTATAACGTAGCGCAGGCCTCCGGGCCCGCCCCCTCACCCCCGCGCCCGCTTCAAGCCCTTCTGCCCGATGTCCCGGCGGTAGTGCATCCCTTCAAACCGGACCCGCGCGACGCCCGCGTATGCCGTGTCGATCGCTGCCGCCAGGTCGGCGCCCGAAGCCGTCACCCCGAGCACACGCCCACCCGCCGTCTCCAGCCGCCCGTGCAGATGCCGCGTTCCCGCCTGAAACACGGTCGCCCCCGCCGCTTCGGCAGCCTCAACGCCGGTGATCTCTTTGCCGCTCTCGTACCCGCCAGGATACCCGCCGCTCGCGATCACCACGCACACGCTCGGCCCCGGCTTCCAGCCCAGCTTGCATCCTGCCAGCCGCCCTTCGGAAGCCGCCATCAGCGCACCCACCAGATCCCCCTCCATGCGGTGCATCAAGGGCTGCGTCTCCGGGTCGCCCAGCCGCACGTTGAACTCCAGCACCTTGACGCCGTCCGCCGTCATCATCAGCCCGGCGTACAGAAACCCGGTGAACCGCAT
>JAFDVU010000315.1 GCA_018268835.1 Acidobacteriota bacterium
AGCGCCGCCATGGTGGTCATCATGATCGGGCGGAAGCGGATCAGGCAGCCTTCGTAGATGGCCTCGCGCGGTTTGAGGCCGTGGGTGCGCTCGGCTTCGAGCGCGAAATCGATCTGCATGATCGCGTTCTTCTCCACGATACCGATCAGCATGATGAGGCCGACGAAGGCGTAGATGTTGAGATCGATCTGGAAGATCATCAGGGTGACCAGCGCGCCGAAGCCGGCCGAGGGCAGGCCGGAGAGGATGGTCAGCGGGTGGATGTAGCTTTCGTAGAGGATGCCGAGCACGATGTACACCACCGCGATGGCGATGATGAGCAGCACCCAGAGGTTGCCGAGCGAACTCTGGAAGGCGCGCGCCGCGCCCTGGAACTGCGTGCCCACGGTGGGCGGCAGTTCGCGAGCGGCGATCTCGGAGATCTTCGATACGGCGGTGCCGAGCGACGCGCCCGGCGCGAGGTTGAAGGATAGCGTGGCCGCGGTCAACTGTCCGTAGTGGTTGATGCTCTGCGGGCCAGTCTCGTTATCCACCCCGGCCAGCGTGTCGAGCGGGACCAGCCGGCCGTTGGTGTTCTTGAAGTAGAGCAGCGAGAGCGCCTTGGGGTCGGACTGGTACTGGGGCATCAATTCGAGCAGGACTTTGTACTCGTTGACGCTGCCGTAGATGGTGGAGACCCAGCGCGGGCCGTAGGCATCGTAGAGCGCGTTCTCGATCTGGCTGGCGTTGATCTGCATGGCGGCGGCCTTGTCGCGGTCGATCGAGACGTTGACCTGCGGGGTGGTGACGGCCACGTCGGTGGTCACGTCGCGGACGCCCGGAATCTGCGACACCAGCCGTTCCATGGTCGCCGCCGCGGCGTACAGCTCGGGCTTATCGGGCGACTGCATGGAGAACTGGTAGAGGCTCTTGGTGATCTTGCCGCCGATGCGCACGGTGGGCGGATTTTGCAGGTACACCTTCATGCCCGGATAGGCGGCCAGCTTGGGACGCAGTTCGGCCATGATCTGGTCCACGTTCTTGTCGCGCTGGCTGCGCGGCTTGAGGTGGACCACCATTTCCCCGTAATTCGGTCCGCCGAGATTCTGCGCGGTGGTGCCGCCGACGCTGGACATGAGGGCGAGGACGTTGGGGTCCTTCGACACGTCGGTGGCGAGCTGCTGCTGGTAGTCCATCAACTGGTAGACGCTGGTGCCCTGCGCCGCCTCGGTGTAGACCTGCATCTGGTCGGTGTCCTGGTCCGGGATGAAGCCCTTGGGGATGGAGACGAACATCCACATGGTGGCGGCGAGCACGAGGCCGGAGACGAGCATGGTGAGCGCGCGGAACCTGAGGGCGCCCTGCAGGGTGACATCGTAGACGCGCAGCATCCACTGGAAGAATTTCTCGGTGCTGTTGTAGAACCAGCCGCGCTTCTCCTCGTGGGCCGAGCGCAGGAAGCGGCTGCACAGCATCGGGGTGAGGGTGACGCTGACCACGCCCGAAATCAGGATGGCCACGCAAATGGTGACGGCGAATTCCTTGAACAGGCGCCCGAGCACGCCGCCCATGAAGAGCACCGGGATGAACACGGCGGCGAGCGAGAGGGTCATGGAGACGATGGTGAAGCCGATTTCGGCCGATCCCCTGAGCGCGGCCGTCAGGGGCTCCTCGCCCATCTCGATGTGGCGCACGATGTTTTCGAGCATCACGATGGCGTCGTCCACCACGAAGCCGATGGAGAGAATCAGGGCCATCATCGAGAGGTTGTCGAGGCTGAAATCGAGCAGGTACATGACGGCGAACGTGCCGACGATGGAGAAGGGCAGGGCCAGGCTGGGGATGATGGTGGCCGAGAGGTTGCGCAGGAAGAGGAAGATCACCATCACCACCAGGCCCAGGGTCAGCAGCATGGTGAACTCGATATCGGTGTAGGATTCGCGGATGGTGTCGGAGCGGTCGTAGAGGATCTCCATCTTCACGCTCGGCGGGACCTCGGCGCGGAAGACGGGCAGCAGGTTCTTGATGCCGTCGGTGACTTCGATGGTGTTGGTGCCGGGCTGCCGCTGGATCGCCAGGATGATGCTTCGGCCGCCGCCGGAGGGCGTGTAGAACCAGGACGCGGTCTTATCGTCCTCGACGCTGTCGATGATGCTGCCCAACTCCTCCAACCGCACCGGGGATCCGCTTCGGTAGGCGACCACCAGCGGACGGTACTGGCTGGCGGTGGTCAACTGTCCGCTGGCCTGGAGGGTGAAGGCGCGCTGCGGCCCGATGATGGCGCCGGTGGGCAGATTCACGTTCCAATTCTTGAGCGCGGTTTCGATTTCGTTGATGCCGACCTGGCGCGAGGCCATGGCGTGCGGATCCATCTGCACGTGGACGGCGTACTTCTGCGCGCCCAGCACCTGCACCTGGGCCACGCCGCTGATCATGGAGACGCGCTGCGCGAGGCGGGTTTCGGCGTATTCGTCCAGGGTGTAGAGAGGCAGGGTGGGGGAGGTGAGGGCGATGTAGAGCACGGGCTGGTCGGCCGGATTGACCTTGGTGAAGGTCGGGGGCGTGGGCATGCCCTGGGGGAGCAGGCGGGAGGCCTGCGTGATGGCCGCCTGCACGTCCACGGCGGCGCCGTCCAGTTTGCGGCTGAGGTCGAATTCGAGAGTGATCTGGGTGTTGCCGAGCGAGTTCGAAGAGGTCATCGAGCTCAACCCGGCGATGGTGGAGAACTGATTTTCAAGCGGGGTGGCGACGGCGGCGGCCATGGTTTCCGGGCTCGCGCCGGGCAGGCTGGCGGTCACCAGCAGGGTCGGCAGATCGACGTTGGGAAGATCGCTCACCGGGAGCGCGCGGTAGGCCACGGCGCCGAACAGCGCGATGGCGGCCATCATCAGGCTGGTGGCGATCGGTCTCTCGATAAACGTCTGGGAAATGTTCATCCACTAATCTCCGGCCTGCATCGCGGGCGCGAGTTTGCCGCGGCCGGCCTTGGCCGCCCGCCACCGTTCCACGAGCGACGCCATGTAGGTGTAGACCACCGGCGTCAGATACAGGGTCATCAACTGCGAGAAGGCCAGCCCGCCGACCACAGCCATGCCGAGCGGCTTGCGCGATTCGCCGCCGGCGCCGTAGCCGAGCGCGATGGGCAGTGTGCCGAGCAGCGCCGCCATGGTGGTCATCATGATCGGGCGGAAGCGGATCAGGCAG
>JAFDVU010000316.1 GCA_018268835.1 Acidobacteriota bacterium
AGTTGATCCGCGTCCGTCTGTGTGCTGCCGTGCACTGGGCGCGGTGTATCATCGGGAAATGCCGGTGCGGGATCCGGCGGGTTCGAGGGGGGCTGGTTGAAAGCGGCGGACGTCATCATAATCGGCGGCGGCATTGTGGGCTCCAGCGTGGCTTACCATCTGACCGAGGCGGGATGCCGCAGCGTGGTGGTCATCGAGCGCGAATCGCATCAGGGCAAGGGATCCACGGGAAAGAGCATGGGCGGGGTGCGCGCCCAGTTTTCGCTGCCGGTGAGCATCCGGATGTCGCTGTACTCGATCCCCTTTTTTGCGGCGTTTGAAGAGACGATGGGGCACCCCAGCGGCTACCGTCCGCAGGGGTATCTTTTCGTCGCCACCGAGGCGCGGCACATGGACTACCTGCGGGCGAACTACGCCAGGCAGGTGGAAGCGGGGCTGAAGACGGTGGCGTTGCTGAGCCGCGACGACGTGCGCGGGCTGGCGCCGGAGATCCGTACGGACGATGTGATCGGGGGAACGTTCTGTTCGACGGACGGCTTTGTGGACCCCTACAGCGTGATGACCGGGTTCATGCTGAAGGCCATGGAGCGGGGCGTGGAGCTGATGCGGGATACCGAGGTGACGGGGATCCGCACCGACGGGCGGGGGGTATGCGGGGTGGAGACGTCGCGCGGGGAGATCGCCGGGCGGGTGGTGGTGAACGCGGCCGGGGCCTGGGCGGGGCGGGTGGCGCGGCTGGCGGGGGTGGACCTGCCGGTGGAACCGCTGCGCCGGATGCTGGTTCCGACGGAGCCATTCGATAAGGTCGCGCACACGTCCCCGATGGTGGTGGACATGAGCACGGGTTTCCACTACCGTCCGGAGGGGCGGGGGCTGCTGCTGGCGTGGAACGACCCGGAGGAGACGCCGGGGTTCAAGCTGAATTTCGACCACGGGTTCATCGAGAAGATCCTGACACGGGGGGTGAGCCGGCTGCCGGTGCTGGAAGAGGCCGAGGTGAATCCGAAGAGGGCCTGGGCGGGGCTGTACGAGATGACACCGGACCATCACCCGGTGATCGGTCCGGTGAAGGAGGTTCCGGGGCTGTTTTTGGCGAACGGGTTCAGCGGGCACGGGGTGATGCACTCGCCGGCGACGGGGAGGATCGTGGCGGACCTGATCACGCGGGGGGCGAGCGACCTGGTGGAGACCGAACCGCTGGGGCTGCAGCGCTTCGCCGAGGGGCGGCTGCTGCAGGAAACGGCTGTGTTGTAGGCCGTAAGGGGAGGGTTGACGAAAGGCACTATCCCCGTTTTTGGGGGTATTGCCCGATGGGTGATATACTCTTGGCGCCAAGGGTTTTGGCTCACCCTAAGGGGGTGTCATCTTGCTCGACCTGATCATCGCGCGTGCGATTTTTGTCTCTGTACTCACAATCACGGCGTTTTTCCTTCGTCCATTTCAGGCCGCACCGGTGGTTGCGGCTGTAGCGGGCCTGGTTCTGGGCCTGCTGATCGTACTTTTCGAGATGCGACTCGAAAAGGTCACGCTGACGCGGCTGATCGGGGCCGCGTGCGGTTCGTTTCTGGGGATCGTCGGGGCTTTCGTCATGACCCTGGTGGTCGGCAAGGCCGTCCCGGATCCGTTTCTGGCAGTGGCGCTGCTGCTGCTGATGGCGTACGTGGGGCTGGTGGTGGGCGCCAAGAAGGGGGACATGCTCAACCTGGCGGCGCTGGGCGGGATCTTCGGCGGCGAAAAGACGTCGAAGAAGACGTTTAAGATCCTGGACACGAGCGTGATCATCGACGGGCGCATCGCCGATATCGCGGAGACGGGTTTTCTGGACGGGGTCCTGGTAATCCCGCAATTCGTGCTTCGTGAACTGCAACTGGTGGCGGATTCGGCGGATTCGATGAAGCGGAACCGGGGCAGGAGGGGTCTGGACATCCTGCAGCGCATCCAGAAGATGGCCCATCTGAACGTGCAGATCGTGGAGGAGGATTTTCCACACGTGCGCGAAGTGGACATGAAGCTGATCGAACTGGCGAAGGTCTACGATTGCAAGGTCATCACCAACGACTTCAACCTGAACAAGGTGGCGCAACTGCACGGGGTCGAGGTGCTGAACATCAACGAGCTGGCGAACTCGCTGAAGCCCATCGTGCTGCCCGGGGAGACGATGCGGGTGTTCATTCTGAAAGAGGGCAAGGAGTACAACCAGGGGGTGGCGTACCTGGACGACGGCACGATGGTGGTGGTGGACAACGCGAAGAAGATGATCTCGAAGACGATCGATATCTCGGTGACGAGCGTGTTGCAGACCACGGCGGGCAAGATGATTTTCGGCAAGTTCGACGAGCGCGGGCACGCGCAGGCGGGGCAGGAACGTCACGAGCGTCCGGCACGCAAGAACGAGCCGCAGCCGGTGACCAACGTAGCCGCGGAGAAAACCACGATAGAATCGTAATCAAATGAAAGTTGCCGTCATTCTGCCCGCGGCGGGTATGGGCACACGCATGGGGAAGAGTTCCGCCGAGGCGGGGACGAGCCGCAAGCAGTTCATGCTGCTCGAAGGTTCCCCGATCCTGATCCACACGGTGCGCAAGTTTCTGGCATGTCCTCGGGTTACCGGAATCGTGGTGGCGGTGCGCGGGGAGGACCGGGAGTGGGTGGCGGAAATGCTGGACCGCGAATTCCCCGGGGGGCGGGTGCGGGTGGTGGAGGGCGGCGACAGCCGGCAGCAATCGGTGGAGAACGCGCTGCGGTCGCTGGGAGCGGAGTACGAACTGGTGGCGGTGCACGACGCGGTGCGGCCGTTCATCGACCTGGAGACGATCGACCGGGCGCTGGACGAGGCGGCGCGCACGGGCGCGGCGATCGTGGGAGTGCCGGCGGTGGATACGGTCAAGCAGGTGATCCGGGGCACGGAGCACGTGAAGATCCGGGCGACGCTGCCGCGCGAAAAGCTGGTGATGGCGCAGACTCCGCAGGTATTCCGCTATGAGGTGCTGCAGCGGGCCTTCGACGAAGCGCGCAAGGACGGGTTCGTGGGCACCGATGAGAGCAGCATGGTGGAGCGGCTGGACGTGGAAGTGAGCGTGGTGCCGGGCAGCGACCGCAATATCAAAATCACCAAGCCCACCGATATGGAGCTGGCGCGGCTGTTCCTGAAAGAGGAAAT
>JAFDVU010000317.1 GCA_018268835.1 Acidobacteriota bacterium
GAACGCGCCGGGTTGCGCGCATCCAGCAATAGCCCGCTGGCCGAATCCTGCAGCATCGGCGCGCCGTCGCTGCCCACGAAGATTACCGGCGAAACCGGCAGCACCTGCACGCCCATCCGCAGTTCGTTCTCGCCCGAGGAAAGCGCCAGCGTCACGTTCGGACCCGTCGCCGCGAACGGCACCTGAATCTGCGAAGCGTCGTCGCCCGCGGCCAGCACGGGGTAGTTCAGGTTGCCGCCGCGCGCCGAATCCACTCTCCCGCCGATCACGCTCAGCAGCGAGCCCGGAGCCGCCGGACGCGTGCTCAAATCCGCTGAATTCACGATCCGCAGGTTACGCGCGCGGTGCGGCGCCGCCGCCGCGTACACTCCGTAGCCATCGATCGCGGCATACACCCGCACGCCCGCCGGATCCAGCCGCACGTCGGTGGCGGCGGCGTCGGGCAGGGAATCCGAAAGCCGCGTCCAGTTAGGCGACGACACGCTCGCGCTGTCCAGGTCCGTCCGCGCCCAGTACACGCCGCGATCGGTGGCCACGTACACCGCCCCGCTCGCGCGCTCGCCCCAGATTCCGTGCGCCGCGACGTCGGGCAGCGAGGGCGAATCCAGCGGATCCCAGAAGATGCCCCCGTTCACCGTGCGCAGCACGTGGATGGCGGCGCTGCCGCCTATCGCCGCCAGCGCCACGTAGGCGCGCGTCGGGTCGGCCCACAGCCTCTCCACCGGACCCGCGGCCTGCGCCGGGGTGACGGCGAAATTCGCGCCTCCGTCGCTCGAAACCATTATTCGGCCGTCCCCGGTCCCCAGGTAAACCAGGGTGCCGGAAACCGCCATCGACCGCACGTCGGTGCGGAGTTGGTCGGAGAAACGCTTCAGGGCGGCGGACTCGGCTTCCTGCGCGGCGTCGCGCACCGGCGTCCACACGCTGGTGCCCGGCGCGAGTTCGGCCGCGCCCACTACGTCGATCTCCACCCGCGTGCCCGCGGTGCCGGTCGGCGTCGAAAGGATGCGCCGCACCGCCAGGTTCGGCAGGAACTGATTCAGTCCGGCCCAGGAAAGCCCGCCGTCCATCGAGCGCCACACGCCGAAGCGGTTGGCGGCGACGATCTCATCCGGGTTGGTCGCGGAAACCGCCACGCTGCTCTGTCCGGAGCCGATCACGGATTCATCGCGGAACGCGGTCAGGTTGGTCCAGGTGCGGCCGCCGTCTTCGGAGCGGAAAAGTTGCCGTCCCAGGGCGTACACGCGGCCGAATCCACCGGCCACGGTCCTGGCTCCGGCTTCCGGCAGGCGCGCCACCGAGGCCGCCGGCGAAACGGGAATTTCCCCAGCCGGGGCAGCCGCCGTCCAGGTCTCGAAATCGTCGGTCGCGTAGATTCTGCCCGCGTGGGTTCGGGCGAAAAGGCGGCTTCCGTCGGGCGAAAACCATACGCGGTCCACCGCGCCCGTGGCCGGCGAGGCCAGCGACAGTTCCACGGACGAGCCACCTACGCGGCGCCACACCGCGGTCTGCGCCGTGGCGGCACACACAAACCCCAGTACCAGGGTCAGGTCGCGCAACGCGCGGCGCACTGTGGCCCTATGACACACGTTCGAGTCCCATTTTACCCCAATTCCCGCCCGGCCTTAAGGAGCAAATCACTGAATTGACGAACCTTGTGATCTAAAGTTAATGCCGGACCTCTAGTTGCTCTGCATCTTTGGTGCTAGACTGAGTCTGGCGTATTTTATGCGGCAGCGGACCAGGTTCGCGCGGACCATACAGGCAGTGTTGGCGGCAGCCGCACTCCTGGTGTGCCTGCCTCCGGCGCACGCCCAATCCACTTCTAAAGCCGTCGCCATCAAGCAGGTAGGCAATGTTGCGGTGGTCAAGGACGCCTCCAACTACCGCTCCGCTATCTTCCTGGGCAGCCAGGTTTCCGCCGGCCAGACCATCGTCACCGGTTCCGACGGCTACGCCGTGTTCCAGGTGGAAGACGGCAGTACCTTCGAAGTGTTCCCGGATTCCCAGGTCACCTTCCGCAACACCATGAGCGTGGGCGACCTGCTCAACGTGGTCATCGGCAAGATCAAAGTCTACATCCAGCACCTGCCCGGCATTCCCAACCCGAACAACGTCAGCACCCCGACCGCGCTGATCAGCGTGCGCGGCACCGTCTTCACCGTGGATGTGCAGGATGCCGACGGCACCACTACCGTAGCGGTGGACGAAGGCATCGTCGACGTGCGCAATCTGCGCATGGGCGGAAAGATCGTCCGCCTGATTCCCGGACAGGCTACCACCGTGGATCCCAACGCCCCGCTGATGGGACTCGGCGGCAACGGCGGCATGGTCCTGCAGCGCGGACTGAAGGCGGCGCTCGACGCCGTCCGCGACGTGATGCTGCAGCGCCAGGGCGTCGGCGTTCCCGGCGCGGGCGGAACCTCCGCTCCGGCCGGCGGCGCGCAAGGCGACAAGGGCAAACCCACCGGCGGCGCCACCGGCACCGGATCCCCCACCGGCGGTACCGGTTCCGGATCCCCCACCGGCGGCACCGGCACCCCACCACCTCCCGGCGGCGGCGAGTAGCGTCGGCCTCCGGCCGACTTTTGGATCGAACCGAAACCTCCCCCGGCACGCCCCAATCGCCCGGGTCTTCGGCCTTTCCCCCCGCGTCCGCGGCATCCGCTGATAGGATAGTCCGATACGACTCAGAGTCCACGGACAATCCACGATGAAACTTCTGGCGAAATTCAACCTGATCCTCGGGCTGGTTCTGGGAGCCGGCCTGGCGATCGCCGCCGCGATCTCACACCAGTTCCTCCAAAACGGAGCGCGCGAGGAAATCCTGCGTCAGGCCCGCCTGATGATGGAAGCCATGCGCTCCGTGCGCGATTACACGACCAAACAGGTGAAGCCGCTGCTGGTCACCCAGCAGGAACATCAACGCTCCTTCCTGCCGCAGACCGTTCCCGCTTTCGCGGCAACGGAGAATTTCGACTACCTGCGCGCGCGCTACCCCGACTACTCGTACAAGGAAGCCACGCTCAACCCGACCAACCTGCGCGACCGCGCCGTCGATTGGGAAGCCGACATCATCAACACCTTCCGCAATCATCCCGGCAAGACCACCGAACTCGTGGGCGAGCGCGATACCCCCACGGGGCG
>JAFDVU010000318.1 GCA_018268835.1 Acidobacteriota bacterium
GCGGATATCGCCGGGCGGCTGCGCCACGCGGTGCCGCTGGTGGTGTGGCTCTTCGCCGGCGCGATCACGCTGCCATATGTCTACATGGCCGCCAAGTACCTGCTGCCCGGGGTGCCGGCGGCGGCGCTGCTCATCGTGCTGCACGCCGCACGCGAACGGCCCCGGCGGCATGCGCAGATCGTGACCGCGCTGGTCGCGGCCGGATGGATTTCGGGGGCTATGATTCTCATCGGGGACACGACGCTGGCCGGCTCGCAGAAGGCCGAAGTGGAGCGCGAGGTGCCGCGCCTTCGCGCGAGCGGCGGAACCGTGTGGGCCGCGGGGCAGTGGGCCTTCCTCGAATACGCGCAGCGCGCCGGGGCGCTGGCCCTGGCCAATCAACCGCCCTACCCCCGGCCCGGCGATTTTATCCTGGTCAGCCGCCTGGATTATTACGGCAAACTGGACGAGCTTCCCCTCAACCGCGACTACCTCTTCAGTACCGCCGACCGGCGATGCGGCGTATTCGTGCTGAACCGCGCGCTGCACGCCGGGTTCTTCAGCAACCGGTTCGGCTACCTGCCGTTCGCGATCGGCTGCGGGGAAGTGAACCGCTACGACCTGTATCGCGTGCTTGACACTCTAAAGAATTAGTACTATATAACTGTTATGGTTTGCCGCCTGGTCCGGACCGCCGTGCTCGCCGCGCTCTGGACGCTGTGCGCCGCCGCGCAGGAAGATCCCATGGCGCCGATTGCGCCTCTGCTCGGCGCGGGCGACGCCGCCTACCTCAAGGGCGATTACGATGCCGCCCGGGACGCCTTCGCCAAAGCCTGGGACGCGGCGGGGCAACTGCCCGCCGACGCGCCGGCGCGCTACGACATTCTCAAACGGCTGAGCAGCGTGCGCGCCGCCGCGGGCGATTTCGCGGGAGCCGACGAGTGGCTGGGGCAGGCGATCGCGTGGCGGGAAGCGGCGCGCGGCAAGGAGGATCCGAAGATCGCCGACGACCTGCTGCTCAGCGCCGGTTTCCAGCGCAGCCTCAAAAACTACGACCGGGCGCTCGAGATCCTGCGCCGCGTACAGGGGCTGCACGCGGCGATCTACGGGCCTGCCAGCCCGCTCTACGCCGACGATTTCACGCGCATGGCGCGGGTTTACGCCGAACAGAAGCAGAACGTGCCGGCGATCGCGATGCACCAGATCGCGCTCGGCCTGCGCACGCGCATCGCCGGTCCGCTGGACCCCACGCTCGTGCCCGATCTCGATCGCCTGGGCGAACTCTACACCGCCGAGAGGCAGTACGAGAAGGCCGAGGACGCCTACCGCCACGACCTGGTCATCCGCGAGACCATCTACGGCAAGGTTCACGCGGACCTGATCTCCACGGTAGACGGGCTGGCGTACGCGCTGTTCGGGCAGAAGAAGTACGAAGCCGCCGAGCCGGTCTACCGGCGGCTGCTCGGGCTGTGGGAGGGATCGGTGGGGAAGGATCACCCGATGGTGGCGGTCACGCTGGACAAGATCGCGGTGTTCTACGCCGAGCAGAAGAAATACCCGGAAGCGCGGGACATGCTGGAGCGCTCGAGCGCGATCCGCGCGCGCTTTCTCGCGATGGGCATTTCGCAGCAGGCCACGGAGGCGTTCGGCGAAGGCCGTGCGGAGGACGCCCGGGCTTTCTACCGGCGCGCGCTGGCGGTGCTGGGCGAGCCGAATCCGGCGAACGCGGACCTGCGCGCGCAGTTCGAGGAGATTCTCAAGGCGCTGGATGAGCCGGCGCCCAAGCCTGCGGCGGCGCCCAAGCGGACGGCTCCGGCGACGAAGAAGCCGTAACCGCACCCGATGCTATACTCGGCCTCAAAGGAGTCCGCCATATGCTCGCTCTGCGTCTTCCCGTAATTGCCGCCTGCGTGGCCGGAGCCGTGTGCGCGGCCGGGGGCGAAGTGGATCAGGCTGCGCAGCGGCTGGACCAACTGGCCGCGAAGGCGCCCAAGGCGCTGGCCATCGAATTCCGCATGCGCGCCGCCGAGGCCGTCGCCGCCCGCCATCCCGAGTTGGCCAAGACGTTCGTCGCGCAGTGCGTGGCGGACCTGAAGGCGGGTCACGATTGGGTGGTGGGGGACGGCGTGGTGCAGAGTCTGGCGCAGATGTCGCCGGAGGATGCGCTGGCGGTGCTGCCGCACCTGGTGCCGGGCTATACCCAGATCGTGATCGGGGCCTTGGCGCGCGCCCGGCGCACGGACCAGGCGATCGCGCTCTACCTGGACCTGCTGCATCGCGGGCAGATGCGTCCGGCGGCGGCTTCGGCGATTCTGGGGCCGCTTTCGCGCGAGGATTCGGCGCGCGCCGCGAAATTCTTCGTGCAGGTGCTGGCCGCGGTGGGGGATCCGCTGGATCCTTCCGACGCGGCGTGGATCGTCAACAGCGCCGGCGGCATCGGCCGTTCCGCGCCGGACGTGGCGGCGGCGGCCATCGAGCGCGTGCTCAAGGCGGCCTCGGCGCCGGACTACGGGGAGATTTCGAGCCCGGTGATCCTGGGTTCCTTCGCCGCCGGGGGGAAGACCATCACCACCACGAAGACGCGCGACACGCTGCTGCTGGCGGCGGCGGAGCGGCTGCGCGCCATCGCGCCGGAGCGCCTGGAGAAGTACAAGGACGCGCTTGCGGCCTGGGACCTTTCCGGCGGTCTGCACCTGCGCAGCTTCAGCTACCGCGCCAGCACTCCCGCGGCGGCGCCCGGCGAACCGCGCGCGGCGGAGAACGAGATCACGCGGCGGATGGGGCTGATCCGCGGCAAGGCCACGGACGCGGAGCGCGCGCAACTGGTGATGGAGATCGCGCGCGACATCCGCGCGTTGCCTCCGGGGCAGGGAAAGGTGGGCGCGATTCGGAGCCTGGCGAATCTTTCGACCGAAGGGGCGCTGGGCAAGGAGGCGCTCACCGCGGTGGCCACGACCATGGCTGAGGCCATCCGCGACAGCTTCCCGGTGCTGATCGAGGCGCGCCGGCCGTGGCCCTACGGGGACACGTGGATCGAACTGGCGAAGCTGGTGCGCTACGAGCACGTGGCCGCTCCGTATCCGGATCCGGCGCTGGATGCGGCGGGCGCGCTGCTCGAACTGCGCGAGCGCGTGCAGCAGGAGAACGG
>JAFDVU010000319.1 GCA_018268835.1 Acidobacteriota bacterium
AACCCAGGAGGAAAACCATGCGACGGAACTCGACGCTACACGTGTGTCTGAACGCACTTTCGGCCGTGACAGTGCTCTCCGGCGCCGCCATCGACGCGCAAGCGCGGGAACAGCAACTGGTTCTGGTGTACGATACCGCCCAGATCGCCGCGGAGGTTATGAGCGAAGCCCAGAACGAGGCGTCGCGGATTTTCCGGGAAGCTGTGATGGAACTGCGCTGGATGAACTGCCGGGTGGCTGGTGAAGGCGAAGACGAGGTTGACACCTGCGCCGGCCAGCACGGCGGGGCCGCTCTATACGTGCACATCTCGCCCTCCGCCGGGAACTTTCCCAATCAACATGCGTTGGCGCACGCGGCCGTCGGTGCCGGGGGCGTTCGCGCAGCCATCTTCTTCGACCGGGTGCGGGCGCTGGCCGCCAAAGGCACGCCCTGCGACCTCGCCCGGCTGCTGGGGCACGTCATGGCTCACGAGATGGGGCACCTGCTGCTCACGCAGGCAGGGCACAGTCCCCAAGGACTCATGGCCGGGCCGTGGAGCGCGCAAGACCTGAGGCAGGCCGCCGCCGGCCGCCTGCTGTTCACTCCCGCGGAGGGTGCGAAGATGCGCAACGAGATGGTTTCGCGCGCCAGGCGATACGCCGCGGCGAAGTAGCCTAGCCTTTCTCCCGCAACCGCTCCTCCGCCACTTCCTTCGCCACCTTCGCCGTATTGGCGTGAATCGTGATCGTATCCTCCGCGCTCTGCGCGTAGCCTCCGGCGAGCACGATTGCCACCGGCACCCCGTGTTCCCGCGCCGTGCGGATCACCAGGCGGTCGCGCTCTTCCAGTCCGCCGAACGTCAGGGAGAGTCCGCCCAACTGATCCTCCATGTAGGGGTCGGCGCCCGCGGCGTACACGATCAGGTCCGGCTGAAACATGAGGAATGCCGCGCGGTAACCGTTGCCCAGGCGCAGCAGGTACTCGCTATCCTCGACTCCATCCGGCAGGTGGATGTCCAGGCTCGAAAGCGGCTTCTCCGAAGGGTAGTTGTTGAACTGGTGGATGGAGAGCGTGAAGACCGAGTGGTCGCCGGTGAAGATGGCCGCGGTGCCGTTGCCGTGGTGCACGTCGCAATCCACCACCATGGCGCGGCGGATCGCGCCATCGGCCTGCAGGCGGCGGACCGCGACGGCGATATCGTTGACCGCGCAGAAGCCCTCCCCGTGGCCGGGGAAAGCGTGATGAAAGCCGCCTCCGACGTTGAATCCGATGCCGTCGCGCAGCGCCAGGCGCGCCGCCAGCAGCGTGCCCCCCGCGGCCAGCCAGAACGCCTCCACCATCTGACGCGAGTAGGGGATCTCCAGGCGCAGAATCTCGGCATAACTGAGGGTGCCGGTGCGCAGCTTGGCGACCCATTCGTCGTCGTGCACCAGCCGGATATCGTCGTCCGTGGCCGGTTCCGGCGTCACGAAGTCGCCTTCCCCGGCGAAGCGGGTGCGCAGCAGGCGGTCGCGCAGCCAGCGGAACTTGTGCGCGGGAAACACGTGGTCGCCCAGGTTCAGGAAGTAGCGCTCGTGATAGACCAGCTTGTAGGGCAACACGGCCCTGTCCTCACTTCGATTCCGATTGCAGCGCCGTCACGACCGCCACATTGTAGATATCCTCCGCCGAGCAGCCTCGCGAAAGATCGTTGGCCGGCTTGGCCAGGCCCTGCATGAACGGCCCGATGGCCATGGCGCCGCCGAGGCGCTCCACCAGTTTGTAGCCGATGTTCGCCGATTCCAGGCTGGGGAAGATCAGGGTATTGGCCTGACCCGCCACCTTCGACCCCGGCGCCTTGCCCTTGCCGACCACAGCGTCCACCGCGGCGTCGGCCTGCAATTCGCCGTCGGCCTCCATCTCCGGCGCGCGCGCTTTGAGGATCTCCATCGCCTCGACAACCTTGTCCACCATCGGTCCCTTGCCGCTGCCTCTGGTGGAGAAACTGAGCAGCGCGACCTTGGGCTCGGTATCGATCAGCACGCGCGTGCTCTCCGCCGTGGCGATCGCGATATCGGCCAGTTGCACGGGGTTCGGATCCACCACCACCGCGCAATCGGCGAAGGCCATCAGCCCGTTGTGGCCGCGGGAACGGTCCCGCAGCGCCATGATGAAGACGCTCGATACCAGCCGCGCGCGGGGATGCGGGCCAACGGCGTGCAGCGCGGCACGTACGGTCTCGGCGGTCGAATTCACCGCGCCTCCGACGCTGCCATCGGCGTCGCCCGCCCCCACCATGAGAGACGCGAAGTAGAGCGGCTTTTTGGCCACGGCCGCGGCTTCCAGGTGGGTGATGCCCTTGGCGCGGCGG
This sequence comes from Acidobacteriota bacterium, assembly GCA_018268835.1. Classification (GTDB taxonomy): domain Bacteria; phylum Acidobacteriota; class Terriglobia; order Bryobacterales; family Bryobacteraceae; genus Solibacter. Next base: position 2,331 of record JAFDVU010000319.1, read on the forward strand.
CGCTCATGGTACAGCGCGGCGTACTTTTCGGCGAGCCGCGCGTTGGTCGCCGGATCCACGAACTCCACGCCCTCGAGCGCGTTCGCCGGTTTGGCGCCGATGAGCACCGGCCGGACCACGCCGTCGCGCGCCAGGCGCGCCGCGGCTTCGAGCACACGCGGATCGGTCCCCTCGGGGAACGCAATGGTCTTCTTCAGCTTGCGGGCGCGCTCGATGAGCCCGCTCATGAAATCGGTCGCCGATGCCGGGATGTCCGCCATTTATTTCGGAAAACCTGAGTCTAGCAGGTGGCGCCCGGCTACTTCTTCACCGCGTCCAGCAACAGCCGCACCGGACGCGCGGCAGCCAGTGTGACCTCGGCGTTCGGACGCAGCATGCGGGTGAGTTCCGCGGTCTGCGTCGCGGCCATCGCGTCCGGCGCCTTCTCGCCCTTCTCCAGCAGGTCGAGCAGTTGCAGCCCGAGCGAGCCGGCGGCGGACAGATCCTTCGACAGTCCTTTCAATTCGGTGAGCAGCGGATTGTCGCCGGCGATCGCCTGGAAGCGCGCGTCGTTCGCCGCCCAACGCGTGAACTGCGCGCGCAGGTCGGCGATCCCGGCGGCGGAACCCTTGGGATCCGCAATGGCCTGGCGCGCCTCCACTTCGAGAGCGTGCACGGTCTCGCTTTCCGGACGCGCGGCGTCGGCAAGGCGGTTCATCGGCACCAGGCTGGTGTACTGGCGGGCGCGCGCGCGGACTCCGAGTCCGTTGCCTTCCACCACATCGGCCAGCAGGCGTAGGGCGTCGGGAGCCT
>JAFDVU010000031.1 GCA_018268835.1 Acidobacteriota bacterium
TTTGGTTTCGCTCATGTGACTGTAGGGCCGGCCTCCCGGCCGACCATCAAATTGTAACCGCGGTGCGGCATCACCCGCCCAGCCGGTAGGGCGTGCTCATCGGGCCGATGTGGATATGTGCTCCGGTGGCCTTGCCGGGAACCGCGTGCCGGAAGGCGAAGTACGGGATGCGATCGCGCACCAGGAGTTCGAGCAACCAGTGGCCCTCGGGCGCGTCGGGATTGAGCGCGACGTCGACGCGTCCGCGATGATCGAAACCGAGCGAGCGGTGGACCGCGGTATCGCCCATGGCGCTGACGGGCAGCGGCTTGCCGAAGTGCGACTCGAATTCGGATTCCACGCGGGCGAAATCGACCATGGAGAACGTGCCGTTGCCGTCGTAGCGGTCGGCCAGAGCGGGCGCGTCCTGCGGAGCCTGGTTCAGCTTCGCCTGGAGCGCTTCTTCGGCGCGCGCTTCCTCGGCCATTTGCCGCACGAGCCGCGCGCGCGATTCCGCCAGGTCGTACTCCTTGCGGGCCGAATCGAGCTCTTCAATCACCGGGGTCAGGGCCAGTTGCGACGCCACACCCTGCTGGATCAACTGCCGCATCTCACTCACCGCCTGCCGGCGGCGATCCACGCGGCGCTGTGCGGCGGCCATCATGTCGTCGGTCTGCGCTTCGGTCAGATCGGAGCTGTAAGCGGTCTTGCGGAGCACTTCGGCGTCTTCGGCGTCGGCGAGCGCCGTCTCGGCTTTGTCCAATTGCACCCTGGGAGCGGCGCCGGCTTCCACCAGCGAGCGCAGTTTGGCGAGGCGCTCGCGCGCGTGCGCCACTTGCGGCGATTCTTCGGCCTGGGCCCACAGGCAGGAAGCGCACACAAATACTGTCAGGGCCAGAAACCAACGCAACATGAAAACTCTATTTTACGACGATTCATCCCCATGCAATGGTTACGCGCTATGCTGGGGCTTTCCCATGCGCAAGATCCTATATATTGCCCCGATTTTCGCCGTCCTGGCGCTGGTCGCCCAGCAATCGGCACTCTTCCCGGTTCTGAAGAGCACGGTCCTCCTCGGCAAACAGCCCGCGGGTTTCTACCTGGTGGCCAACAATCAACTGCTGCGCCCGTGGGGCGAACTGACCACGATCGCGGGACGCCCGGTGGACATGACGTACGATTCGCAGCGGCGGCTGCTGGCGGTGCTCGATACGCGCTCCATTCTGCTGCTGGATCCTTCCACCGGCGCGAAACTGGGCGAGATCGCCACGCACCCGACCTCGTACGCCGGCATCGCTTTCCGTCCCGGGGACCGGGAACTGTGGGCCAGCGAGACGGCGCGCAACGGTCCGGACGCCATCCTGATCGCGCCGCTCGATGAACTGGGCAGGCCCGGCACGCCGGCGCGCATCGCGCTGAAGGGCCACCCGCTGCCGGTCGGCATCGCTTTTTCGCGGGACGGCAAGACCGCGTATGTCGCCTTCAGCCGCAACAACTCGCTGGCGGTGATCGACGCCGAGACGCGCGCCATCCGCGAAGAGATCCCGACCGGGGTCGCGCCTTTCGCCGTCGTAGTGGCCGGGGACCGTGTGTTCGTCACCAATCGCGGCGGACGCCGTCCGGAAGCGGGCGAGGCGTCGGCGCCGTCCTCGGGCACCATGATCCTTTCCGACCCGGTCACCGGCTCTTCGAAATCGGGCAGTGTGAGCGTGCTCGATGTGGCGACCGGGAAAGTGCGCGACGTGCCGGTGGGACTCGCCCCGGCGCAGATGGCGGTGAGCCCGGCGGGCGATATCGTCGCCGTGACCAACGCGCACTCCGATACGGTATCGCTGCTGCGCGCGGCCACGCTCGAACGCAGCGACCTGAAGATTCCCACGTACCCCGACGCGGCTCTCGGCAGCCAACCGATCGCCGCCGCGTTTGCCGCCGACGGCAAACGCCTCTACATCGCCTGCGGCGGCAATAATGCGATCGCGGTCGCGGAGCCTGCCGGCAAACAGTGGAAGGTAGCGGGCGCGGTTCCCACCGCGTGGTTCCCCACGGCGATCGCGATTCACACGGACGGCTCCCTGCGGGTACTGAACCTGAAGGGCGTGGGCAACACGCAGCGCAAGGACGGGACGTTCAGTTCGCTGGTGTACGAAGGTTCGCTCGAACGGATCCCGGCGCCCACGGCGGCGCAGATTACGGCCGGCACGCGCGAGGTCCGCGCCGCCAACAGCCCCATGCTCGAAGCCGCGGGAGGCGTCGCCAATCTCTCTTCCCTTGGCATCAAGCACGTGTTCCTGATCGTCAAGGAGAACCGCACGTACGACCAGGTCTTCGGCGACATCGGCAAAGGCAACAGCGATCCGAAGCTCACGATGTACGGCCGCGACGTGACGCCGAACCATCATGCGCTGGCAGAGCGTTACGTGCTGCTGGACAACTTCTACACCGGAGGCGCCATCAGCTTCGACGGCCATCAGTGGCTGATGCAGGGCTTCGTCAGCGATTACGTGGAGCGGGCTTTCTCCGCCTCGCCGCGCGGCTACGCCTACAACATGGCGGACGCGCTGGTGGTCGCGCCCACGGGTTTCTTCTGGCAGGCAGCGCCCAAGCCGCTTTCGCTGCGCATCTACGGCGAATTCCAACTGGCCGCCCGCTGGGATCCGGCGACGCAGAATTCGGTGGATCTCAACGAATCCGACGACCTTTCCTGGACCGCCTACTGGAACGCGTATAAAGAAGGACACTGGCAGAGCATGGTGGGCGCGCGCTCGGGCGTTCCCGCGCTGGCCCCCTACGCGAGCAAGCGGTATCCGTATCCGACCCTGGCGATCAACGACCAAATCCGCGCCGAGGAGTTCATCCGCGAATTCGGCGAGCGCGAGAAGGCCGGTACGGTTCCGCAGCTCAGCATCCTCTCGCTCAACAGCGACCACACCAACGGCACGCGTCCGGGCTCGCCCACGCCGCGCGCCATGGTGGCCGACGACGATCTCGCGCTGGGCCGCATCGTGGAGCGGATCTCGCACAGCAACGTGTGGAAGGACAGCCTGATTCTGGTGACCGAAGACGACGCGCAGAACGGCGTGGATCATGTGGACGGGCACCGCACCCTGGCGCTCGCCATCGGGCCGCACGTGCGGCGCAACGCGGTGGACAGCAACAACTACAACCACACCGGCATGATCCGCACCATCCAGGAGATCTACCGCATCCCGCAGCGCACCCGCGCCTACGAGGCGGCGCGCGCCATGACCAGCATCTTCACGGCGGAAGCCGACACCACCCCTTACGATCACCTGCAGAATAAGATCGCTCTCGACGAGATGAATCCTCCGCTGAAGGCGCTCAACGGCCGGCAGCTTTGGGGCGCGAAGCAATCGCTGGCGATGAACTTCAAGGATCTCGACGACGTGCCGTACGACACGCTGAATCACATTTTGTGGTGGGATGCGCGGGGCTGGAACACGCCCTATCCGAAGCGGAAGTAGAGATTCCAGGCTATGCGTCAGGTTCGCGGAGCGGGGGCCGGTGCCCTGTAGTACGATACGTTCAGGAGCACGCAGCATCTGACCAAAACGGAACAACACCCCTCCGACGTCCCGGCACCCGCACTTCCCACCTGGCTGATTGCAGTTCGCGCCGCCGAATCCAAGAAGGCCGCTGAGATCAAGGTCCTGGACCTGACCGGCATCACCAGCTTCGCGGATTACTTCGTGATCTGCACCGGCAACAACCAGAAGCAGGTGCAGGCGATCAGCGACGAGGCCGGATTGCAGATCAAACGCCAGGCGCGCGAACTGCCGCACAGCGTGGAAGGCTACAACCAGGGGGAGTGGATCCTGCACGATTACGGCGACCTGGTGATCCACATCTTCTCACCGAAGGCGCGCGAGTATTACGGCCTGGAGCGGCTGTGGCGCGGCGCGAAGGAAGTGGAAGTTCCGCCGGAGTGAGGATCTACCTTTACTACATCGGCCGCGCGAAGGATGCGCACGCCAATGCGGTGGCCGAGGATTTCGTTTCGCGCGCCGGGCATTTCGCGCCGTGTGAGATGCGCGAGATCCGACCGGACCGCTTCGACCTGTGGGCCAGGCATCCCGCGGCGCGCAAGATTTTTCTGGACCCGGCCGGCAAGGTGATGGATTCGCACGCGTTCTCGCGGCTGATCGCGGGCGGGGAGATGGACGGCCGCGACCTGGTATTTCTGATCGGAGGACACGACGGGCTGCCCGCGGAATGGCGTCCGCGCGCGGACCTGCTGCTCTCGCTTTCGGCGATGACCTTCCCGCACGAACTCGCGCGCGCGATGCTGGCCGAACAGATTTACCGGGCGTTCGCTATCCTGCGCAATCTGCCGTATGTGCGCTAAAGGCGGCACGCCGATTGCGCCGCCCTCCCCGCGCGCGTTACCGTAGAGCTTGGATGTCCTGGTTTAAGCGCGATAAAGGGGACGACGAGAAACTTCCCCACCTGGCCGACGGCGAACGCCGCGTACGCACCGAAGGCCTCTGGCAGAAGTGCGAAGGCTGCCGCCAGATTATCTGGAAGAAGGACCTGGAAGCCAACTGGAACGTTTGCCCCAAGTGCGGCGCGCACAGCCGCATCGACGCGGTGACGCGCCTCCGGCTGCTTCTCGACGACGCCGATTACGTCCGCCACGATACGGAGCTGCGCTCGAGCGATCCGCTAGAGTTCGTGGACAGCAAACCCTACCGCAGCCGGCTGGCTGTGATGCAGCAGGCCACGAACCTGAGCGACGCGCTGATCGCCGCCGAAGGACGGCTGGCGGGACGCGCGGTGCAGATCTGCGCGATGGAGCCGCGGTTCATCGGCGGCAGCATGGGATCGGTGGTGGGGGAAATGATCACGCGCGCGATCGAGCGCGCGATCGAGCGCGGCCAACCGCTGATCGTAGTTTCGGCCTCGGGCGGCGCGCGCATGCAGGAGGGCGCGGTCAGCCTGATGCAGATGGCCAAGATCTCGGCCGCCCTGATGCGCCTGGACGAGGCTCGGCTGCCCTTCTTCAGCATCCTGACGGACCCGACCACCGGCGGCGTCACGGCGAGCTTCGCCATGCTGGGCGATCTCAACATCGCCGAACCGGGCGCGCTGATCGGCTTCGCCGGACCGCGCGTGATCGAGCAGACCATCCGTCAGAAGTTGCCCGAAGGCTTCCAGCGCAGCGAATTCCTGCTGGAGCACGGTATGCTGGACGCGGTGGTGCCGCGCCTGGAACTCAAGCAGTACGTCGCCACCGCGATGGGCTTCTTCATGGACTGAGGAAGCCGCCCGGTGAACTACCCCGATTCGGTCCACTTCCTGTATTCGCTCGGCAACGAGATCAAGACCGCGAAACTCGGGCTGGACCGCGTCGCGCTGGTGCTGGACGCGCTGGGACGGCCCGAGGAGCGGACGCGGTTCGTACACGTGGCCGGGACCAACGGCAAAGGCTCCACCTGCGCGATGATCGAAGCCGCGCTGCGCGGCGCGGGACAGCGCACCGGACTATTCACGTCGCCGCACCTGGCGGAGCCGACCGAGCGCATACGGATCGCCGGCGAACCGGTCACAGCGGAGCGCTTCGCGGCGCTGTTCGACCGGGTGCACGCGGCAGTTGAAGGTCTCATCGCCGGCGGCGCGCTGGAGACCCACACCACGTACTTCGAGACGGTGACCGCGATGGCGATGGTGGCGTTCGCCGAGGCTGCGTGCGAGATGGTGGTGCTGGAGGTGGGGTTGGGCGGACGGCTGGACGCGACCAACGTGGTGCATCCCGAGTTGAGCGTGATCACGCCGGTGGATTTCGATCACGAGGCGTGGCTGGGGCGCAGCCTGGAAGCGATCGCGGGGGAGAAGGCGGGCATCCTCAAGCCGGGCGCGCCGGCGGTGATGGCGCGGCAGCGGCCGGAAGCCGCGGGCGTGATCGAGGGCCGCGCCGCGCAACTCGGCGTCCCGTTCACGAGGGTCGCGGACTGGCGAATCGCCGACGTCGCGCTGAGCGCGTACGACAGCCGCTTCCGGTTGAGCGGGGAGCGCGAGTATGCGATCGAATGTCCGCTGGCCGGGGAGCATCAGGTGGAGAACGCGGCCACCGCCGCGGTGGCACTGGACCGGCTCGGACTCTCCCGGGCGGAGATCGAGCGCGGCATCGCGGCGGCGCGCTGGCCGGGACGGCTGGAGCGGATCTGCGAGCGGCCGGAGATCGTGGTGGACGGCGCGCACAACCCGGCGGGCGCGCGCGCCCTGGCCGCGCACCTGGACCGCTTCTACCGGGACCGCGACGTCACGCTGATTTTCGGCGCCATGCGGGACAAGGCGATCGACGAGATCGGCGGCGTGCTGTTTCCGCGCGCGCGGCGCGTGATACTGACCGCGCCCAGGCAGGCGCGCGCCGCCGCGCCCGAAGCGGTGCGCGGCGTGGTGGAGCACCCCGATGCGACGGTGGCCGCTTCCTTGACGGAAGCGCTCGCGCTGCTCGGTGAACCCGCGCCCCGAGACGCCATCTTCATCACAGGCTCGCTCTACCTGGTGGCCGAAGCCCGCGCGCTGGTCCCTGCTATCATCGGAGCGACACGATGAGCCTGCTCCGCTCCCTGCTCTTCTCCACGCCCCTGATCTTCCTCGCCACCATCGTGATGGGGACGCTTTCGCTGGTCGATTCGTTGTTCGATAAGACGGGCAATTCGCAGCACGCGCTGGCGCGGGTGTGGGGCCGGATGCTGCTGGCGGTCAGCCTGATCCGGGTGCGCGCCGAGGGCGTCGAAAAGCTGGATCCGGCCGCGAGTTACGTGTTCGTGAGCAATCACCAGAGCTACATGGACATCCCGGCGTTCCTTTCGGTGGTGCCGCACCAGTTCCGCTTCTTCGCCAAGAAGGGGCTGTTCGCGATCCCCTTCCTGGGGACGCACCTGCGGAACGCGGGGCACCTGCCGGTGGACCGTTCCAGCGCGCGCAATTCACTGAAAAGCATGACCGAGGGCGCGCGCATCATCAGCCAGCGCGGCGTGAGCGTGCTGCTGTTCCCCGAGGGCGGGCGGTGCCCGGAGGGGCTGCGCGAATTCAAGGAAGGCGCGGCATACATCGCGATCAAAGCCGGGGTGCCGGTGGTGCCGATGGCGATCATCGGGATGCGCGAGAAACTGCCCATGGGGAGCATCCACATTCGCAGCGGGAAGGTGGCGGTGCGTGTCGGCGACCCCATCCCGACGGCGGGCATGCACGTCTCGGAGCGGCTGGAACTCACCGCGCGGCTGTACACGGAAGTTTCACGGCTGATCGAAACCGTGGGGGCGTGATACGAAGCGGCGCGGAAATGGGATAATGTTGCGAACCTCAATCGAAAGGGACACTTTATGAAACTTCTAACCGCCGCGATTCTGTTTGCCGCCGTGGCCTCGGCGCAGGAGCCCCCTGCCAATCCGTTGATCACGGTTTCGAAGAACATCTACAACATCTCGAAGAACGACGTCCTCGGGTCCGTGGACAAAATTCCGGACGACCTGTGGTCCTACCGCCCGACGCCGGACGTCCGCACGGTAGGACAATTGTTCGCGCACATCGCCGACGGGCAGTACGAATTCTGCGGCGTGGTCGCGGAGGGAAAGGTCGTCTCCAAGGGTATCGAGAAGACGGCGACAACGAAGGCGGAGATCGTGCCGGCGCTGAAGGAAGCTTTCGCGTACTGCGATGCCGCCTATACGAAACTCACCGACGCCAACGCGGCGGAAATCGCGCCCTTATTCGGGATGAGAATCACCAAGCTCGGCGCCATGGACTTCAACACCGCGCATAACATGGAGCACTACGGCAACCTGGTCACTTACATGCGGCTGAAGGGAATCGTGCCGCCCTCGAGCACGCCGCGGCCGGCTGCCGCCAAGAAGAAGTAGCCGGAGGATCTCTTCATGCTCCGGTCAATCCGTATCGTGATGCTGACGGGCGCGGTGTTGGCCCTGCATCCGGCCATGGGACAGACTCCGGCCGCTTCGCCTTCACCGCGCCCCACGCGCCCGGTGCGCGATCCGCACACGCCCGGCTACGTCGCCGCGAAGGACCTGCCCGACGGCGCCAACGCGCCGGCGAACGCGGACGGAAACTTCATCCTCGGTCCGACTCACAATCCCGCGCCGGAGACGGCGGTGCGCGAGGGCGTGCCGCAGGGCGACATCTACACCTTCACGATGGAGTCGAAGGACAGCAGGATGTATCCGGGGATCGCGCGCGAGGCGGGGACGTTCGTCAAGACCGATCCCGCGGACCCGACGAAGGTGATCGTGGAGAGCCATGCGGCGCCGTACACGCGGCGCGTGACCGTATACGTGCCGAAGCAATACACGCCGGGCACGGCGGCGCCCTTCATTGTAGGAGCGGATGGACCGGACCGGCTGCTGTTTACAGCGCTGGACAACCTGATCGCGGAGCACCGCGTGCCGGCAATGATCGCGGTATCGATCTCCAACGGCGGCGGAGATGCACAGGGCAGCGAGCGGGGCCTGGAATACGACACGATGTCCGGACGGTACGCCGAGTTCGTGGAGAGCGAAGTGCTGCCGCTGGTGGAGCGGCAGTATCACGTCAAGCTCACGAGGGATCCCGAGGGCCGCGCGACCATGGGAGGCAGTTCCGGCGGATCCTGCGCGCTGATCATGGCATGGTATCACCCCGAGTTATACCACCGGGTGCTGACTTATTCCGGGACTTATGTGAACCAGCAATGGCCGTTCAATCCCGAAACGCCGCACGGGGCGTGGGAGTTTCACGAACACCTGATCCCGAACAGCCCGGTGAAGCCGATTCGCCTCTGGATGGAGGTCGGCGACCGGGATAACCTGATCACGCGCGATGCATATCACGACTGGGTCCTGGCCAACGAGAACATGGCGAAGGTGCTGGCCGCCAAAGGCTACCATTACCAGTTCGTTTTCGCGCAAAACGCCGGGCATACGGACCGCGGCGTGAAGCAGCAGACGCTACCCGAGGCGCTCGAGTACATCTGGCAGGGCTACCCGATCGAGGGGAAGAAGTAACACCTCGGGGCGGAATCCGGATATTCTGGCGCTAACCGCGCGGCCCGGCGCCTCCGGCGCAGGAACCGCGCGTCATTGAGAGGCAGTTCATTATGAAGCCGTGTTTTCTGGCCCTGCTGCTGGCAGCCGCCGCCGCTGCCCAAACCACCGCACCGCGAACGATGCGGGTGGATTATTATCACACCGGCGACTCCGCCCACGAGCAGTTCGCGCTGGACGGCGTGGTGCTCGAAGGAGCGTGGCCGGGACCGCTTGACCGCTGGATCGACGACACGAACCTCGGCAAGTACCTGTTCGAGGTCGTGGACCGCGCGACCAACCGCGTGATCTATTCGCGCGGCTTTGCGAGCATCTTCGGGGAGTGGCAGACCACGGACGAGGCCGGGCAGCAGGCGCGCACGTTTCACGAGAGCGTCCGCTTCCCCGCCCCGGAAAAGCCGGTGCAGGTGACGATCCGGAAACGCGGACCGCGTAACGAGTTTCGCGAGGTATGGTCGACGGTGGTGGATCCCAGGGATCCCGCGGTGGACCATAGCGCGCCGCCGAAGCTGAACGTGTGGGCGGTGATTCAGAACGGCCCGCCGCGGGACAAGGTGGATCTGCTGCTGCTGGGCGACGGCTACACGGCGAGCGAGATGAACAAGTGGCACGCCGACGCGCGGCGCATGGCGGAGATGTTGTTCGCCGAATCGCCGTTCAAGGAGCATCGCGCGGATCTCAACGTGTGGGCCATCGATACGCCGGCGGAAGAGAGCGGCGCGTCGCGCCCGTCGGACGGCGTCTACCGCCGGTCGCCGCTGCGCGCGGCTTATGACGCGTTCGGTTCGGAGCGCTACGTGCTGACGTTCGACAATAAGCGGCTGCGCGAGATCGCGTCGGCGGCGCCGTACGAGTTCATCGAAATCGTGGTGAACGACCGCAAGTACGGCGGCGGTGGCATCTTCAACCTGTACGCCACGGTGGCCGCGGATAACGCGTTTACGCCGTACGTTTTCGTGCACGAGTTCGGGCATCATTTCGCGGGGCTGGCGGATGAGTACTACACGTCTGACGTAGCCTACGGCAGCAGCACGGCGCGTCCGGAGCCGTGGGAGCCGAACGCGACGGCGGATCCGCGCGCGGCGAAATGGAGCGGCGGCGCCGAGATGCCGTCGGCGTGGCCGAAGCAGGAATTCGAGCAATTGCAGCAGGAAATTCAGAAGCGCCGCCGGGAGATCCGCGCGCAGCACCGTCCCGAAGAGGAGATGGAGGCGCTGTTCCGGGAAGAGCGGGAACGCGACACGAAACTGCTCGCCTCCGGTCCCAACGCCGGCAAGCTGGGAGCTTTCGAAGGGGCAATGTACGAGGCCCGCGGATACTACCGCCCGCAGCAGGACTGCATCATGTTCACGCGCGACAACGTCGGCTTCTGCGTCGTCTGCCGGCGGGCGATCGAGCGCGTGATCCGCATGTACGCGAAATAGGCGGGGTGCCCCCGGGGCCACGGCCGTGACGGTAGGATGGAAATAGTGATCCGAACGCGACGGCAGTGGCTTCAAACCGCGGTGATGTTGCCCGCATCCTTCACCCTGCGAGCGGCCCGAAAGGACTTCTGGAACACCAAAGCTCCCTCCAGTTGGACCGCCGATGAGAAACAGGCTCTGCTCTTCCAATCGCCATGGGCGCAAGGCGGCTACGTGCGCATGGAGTTGGACAAGAAAGAGCGGGGTCCGGGCTATAAGAGCAACGGGGAACAGGGCGTCGAGATGCCGGACGTGAGGCCTGCCTCCGGACCGCTGGGCGTGCGCAGTGTACCGATCGGTGAAAAGGTGCCGCCTCCTCCGAAGCCGGAATCGGGCGCGCCGGTGGAATTCCCCACTCTGGCGCGGTGGGAGACCGCCAACCCGGTGCGGCTGGCGGGCGGACCCGAGGTGCCGGAAATGACCGGGAAGTTCTACGTGATCCGGCTGCGGGGGCTGCCGTTGATGCCACCGCCCAAGGATGCGGCGGGCGACGCGGCGGCGAATCCGAACCAGGGAATTCTGGACGCGATCAAAGAGGGCACGGTGCTGGAGCGCAAGGGCAAGCCCGGCATCCGGTGCGCCCACCTCTTCACCGGGTCGGGCGATGACGCCACCCAAGTGCTGCTCTTCTTCCCGAAAGAACCGGACCCGATCACGCTGGCGGACAAGCTGGTGACGCTGGAGTGCCGGTTCCTGTTCTATCACCTCTCCATCAGGTTTCCGCTGAAAGAAATGGTCTACCGGGGCCAACTGGCGCTGTGATCACTCCCAGCGCAGGGCGTTCATGGGATCGATCGCCGTGGCGCGCCGCGCGGGGACGTAGCCGGCTAGCGCGGTGACCGCCGCGATGCCGAACGACGCGGCGGCCATTGTGAGCAGGTCGGTGGGCCGCACTCCGAAGAGTTGGGCCTGGATCAGGCGAGTCAGCCAGTAGGCACCGGCGAGACCGATGCCGACGCCGATCCCGGCGAGAGAAAGGGTCTCGCGAAGGACCATCCACACCACGTTTCCCTGCCCCGCGCCGAGCGCCATGCGGATGCCGATTTCGCGCGTGCGCCGCGCGACCATAAAGGCCATCACGCCGTAAAGCCCGAGCGCCGCGAGCAGGGTCGCCAGACACCCGAAGACGCTCGAAAGAGTGGCCAGCAGCCGCTCGGTGAGGAGCGAAATCTCCACCTGGCCGTCCAGCGTGCGCAGGTTGTACATGGGTACGTTGGAATCGACCCCCCGCACCGCCGAGCGCAGAGCGTTGAAAGCGCGCGCGGGATCGCCGGCCACCCTGACGTACACGGTCAGGCCGTCGGCGTAGGTCCGCTGCGCCTGCGGAGTGTAGAGTTCCTCGGGGATTTCGTCGCGCATGCTTTCGTACTTGGTATCCCCCACGATGCCGACGATCTCGATATCGGTTTTGGTCCCGGGATCGATTCCCATGCCGATGTGGCGGCCAAGAGCATCGCCGCGCGGGAAATAGCGCTTGACGAACTTCTGGTTCACGATTGCCACTTTGGGCGCGCCAACGATATCGCGGTCGGTGAAATTGCGGCCCTGGAGCACGGGAATCCTCAGCGCCTGGAAGAAGCCCGGACTGCAGAACTGCACGTGCGGATCGGGCCGCTCATCGGGTTTCGCCGGGTAGCCTTCGATCGTGACCCAGTTGTCCCACTCGTTGTTCTCCAGGACCGGTATCACGGCGAAACCGTGCGACTCCACGCCCGGCATCGCGTCCAGGGCTTCGCGCAGCCTGCGATAGTAGTCCGTGGTCCACGCCTTGTCGTAGCGGCTCATAGTGGGGTCCACATCGAGGGCGAGGATGTTTTTCACGTCGAAGCCGGGGTTCAGGGTCTTCAGATTGCGCAGGCTTTGCAGGAACAGGCCGGCGCCGATCAACAGGAGCAGCGAGAGTGAAACCTGCGCCACCACGAGTCCTTTGCGCAGGCCCGCGGAGCCGCCGCGGATCACCGCGCCCGCCTGGTCTTTCAGGGTGGCGGCGAGTTTCGGCCGCGTGGACTGAAGCGCCGGCACCAGCCCGAAGAGGGTGCCGGCGGCGAGCGAGATCAGAAACGTGAAGCCGAGCACGGTATAGTCCGGCGTCGCGGAAAGCGAAAGCGGAGTGTGACCGGAGGGGAGAAAATCGATCAGCGCCTGATCGAGGATCATCGCGAGCCCGATTCCCAGCGCCCCGCCGGCCGAGGCGAGAAGCACGCTCTCCACCAGCAGTTGCCGGACGAGCCCGCCACGTCCCGCGCCCAGCGCGAGACGCACGGCGATCTCTTTCTGCCGCGCCGAGGCGCGCGCGATCAGCAGGTTCGCCAGGTTGGAACAGGCGATCAGCAGCACGAGTCCGACGATTCCCATGAGCGCGAAGAGCGGCTTCGAGTAGGCCCTGCGCAGGTTGGAGCGGCCCTTGGAGCCGGGCATCACCTCCATCCACATCTTGAGGAACTCCTGCTTCACCAGCGGCGACGCCTTGGAGAAGGGCTGCTCGGTCACCTCACGGTTGAGGATCTGGTGAAACAGCGGCTGTAATCCGGCCTGCGCCTGCTTGAGCGGAAGGCCGGGCTTGAGACGCCCGAAGACTTCCACCCAGCGGAAGCGGTCGTTGTTCAGGCGGGTGAATTCGGAGCGCGGCAGGTCGTCCTTCATGGTCATCGGGATGCGGATCTGGGGGGCGCGCCCCGGTTCGACTCCGTTGAAGCCGGCGGCGCTCACACCGATGATGGTGAGCGGGCGCCCGTTGACGACGATCTGCCTGCCGACTACGTTGCGGTCGGCGCCGAAGCGGGAGCGCCAGTAGCCGTAGCTCAGCACGGCGAGCGGATGGCCGCCTTGAATCAGGTCGTCGGACGCGGTAAAGACGCGTCCCGCCGCGGCGCCGATGCCCAGCACCGGGAAGTAGTTACCGGAGACGAAATCGGCGCCGATCAGTTCCGTACTGCCCTGGAAGGTCGCGCTGACCGTGGACGGGTAGGTGCAGAACATGCCGCTAAAGACCTGATTTTTGTCGCGGATCTCCTGGTACATCGGATACGAGAGGCGATCCGGCCCGTTGTTGCCGCCGTAATGCCTGCCGCGTCCGGCCAACATCACCAACTGGCCGGGGTCGCGCACGGGGAGCGGTTGCAGGATGAGTTGGTTGATGAGGGTGAAGATCGCCGTGTTGGCTCCAATGCCGAGCGCCAGCGAAAGCACGGCCACGGCCGTAAAGACGGGAGATTTGCGCAGGGAGCGCGCGCAATACCGCAGATCTCTCAGGATGGAGTGCATTTGACGGTTATACTGTGGCGGCCGGAAAAGGTTACGAAATCGGCGAGGAGCCAATGCGCAGCCGGGCTTCGCTACACTGGGTACTAATGCCCACGGAGGGAAGCACCACTACGGCCGCCGCGCCGCCCGTGCCCGTGCACGAGCACGGCCGCACCGCGTTCCGCATCCTGGCCGCGATCAGTTTCTGCCACCTGCTCAACGACATGATGCAGTCGGTGATTCCGGCGATCTACCCGATCCTGAAGAGCACGTACCGGTTGGATTTCGGCCAGATCGGGCTGATCACGCTGACGTCGCAGCTCACCGCCTCGCTGCTGCAGCCGGTGGTGGGGTTGTACACGGACCGCCGTCCGACACCGTGGTCGCTCGCGGCAGGGATGTGCCTGACGCTGATCGGGCTGGTGCTGCTGGCGGGTGCTCCGACGTTCGGGTTCATTCTGTTCGCGGTGGCGCTGGTGGGGATGGGGTCGAGCGTGCTGCATCCGGAATCCTCGCGGGTGGCGCGGATGGCCTCGGGCGGGCGGCACGGACTGGCGCAATCGCTGTTTCAGGTGGGCGGGAACACGGGCTCGTCGCTCGGTCCGCTGCTGGCGGCATTCGTGGTGCAACCGGCCGGACAGCGCAGCATCGCCTGGTTCAGCGGCTTCGCGCTGCTGGCGATCCTGATCCTCTCGCGGGTCGGCTTCTGGTACGCCGCGCACGTGCGCAGCGGCGCGCATGCCCGGGCCGCGCGGGCGGTCCTGCACCAGTTGCCGAAGCGCACGGTGACGCGGGCGCTGGCCGTGCTGGTGGCGCTGATCTTCTCCAAGTTCTTCTATATGTCCAGCCTGGTGAGTTACTACACGTTCTATCTCATCAGTAAGTTCCATGTGTCAGTACAGTCGGCGCAGATCCACCTGTTCCTGTTTCTGGGGGCGGTGGCGGCCGGGACGTTCGCCGGCGGACCGATCGGCGATCGCATCGGCCGCAAGTACGTGATCTGGTGCTCGATCCTCGGGGTGCTGCCTTTCACGCTGGCGCTGCCCTTCGCGAACCTGTTCTGGACGGACGTGCTTACCGTGATCATCGGGCTGGTGCTGTCGAGCGCCTTCTCGGCAATCCTGGTCTACGCGCAGGAACTGGTGCCGGGGAAGGTCGGGACCATCGCGGGACTGTTCTTCGGCATCGCTTTCGGGATGGGCGGCATCGGCGCCGCGCTCCTCGGAGAGTTGGCGGACAAGACCGGGATCGAGTTCGTCTACCGGCTGTGCTCCTTCCTCCCGGCAATCGGGCTGCTGACCGCATTTCTGCCGAACCTGGAGCCGGCGCGGCCAAAGCGCGCGGCGTGAACGATAATACAGGTATGCGTTTGTTCCGTGCCATTCTGCTCTCCGCCACGCTGCTTTCCGCGGCGGACCTCAAACTCGGCAAGCCGCTCACTCTCAAGGAATCGATGCCGCTGGCCACGCTGCTGGCCCAGCCGGATCAATATGTCGGCAAGACCGTCCAGGTGAAGGGCAAGATCGCCGAAGTCTGCCAGGCGATGGGCTGCTGGATGGACCTGGTGGATGCCGATGGCCGCAAGCTGCGCATCAAGGTCAACGACGGTGAAATCGAGTTCCCCAAGGACGCCTCCGGGAAGAGCGCGGTCGCCGAGGGCAAGTTCGCCAAGCTGGAACTCAGCAAGGAACAGGCCGTCGCACGCGCCCAGGAGGATGCCAAGGACAAGGGCGCCAAGTTCGATCCGGCGAGCGTGAAGGGGCCGGTCACCATCTACCAGATTCAGGGCACCGGCGCGGTTCTCCAGGACTAGCGCGTCATCAGCCCGATCCGATCCCAACCGGCGCCGCGCGCCAGGTCGATCACTCGCGCCACGGCGGAGTATTCCAGGTTGCGATCGCCGCGCACGAAGACGTGATCGTTGATGCGGCGCCTGTACAGTTCCGCGAGTTTCTCCGGGAGCGCTACCGCTTCCACGGGTTGCCGGTTGATGTCGATCGCCCCGTCCCGCGCGAGCGAGATGACGATCTCCCGTGACACGGCGTCGGGCGGCGGGGGAGCATCCGCCTGCGGAGGCGCGAGGGCCTCCAGGCCGCGTGGCGCCACCGGGGCGATCACCATGAAGATGATGATCAGGACCAGCAGCACGTCGATCATCGGGGTGACGTTGATTTCCGCTTTGTGTGCGTTACCGACGGCGCTCATTCCCATATGCCGGATTGGACCCTGCGCACGGCGGGAAAGTTCCCGGGTCCGGACCGGCTACGCCACGCCGAGATGCTTCGCCATGAACGGCAGTCCCAGTTTCCCGCTGAAGCCGTGGGGACCGTCGAAGACTTCCTGACCTGTGAGATCGCCCGCGCCGAAGACCTCGTACATCTTCTTCACGCGGGCGAAGCTCGCCCGGCTGGCCGCGACCGGGAAGATGGTGTCGCGCTCGCCGGACTCGACCCACAGCGGGCGCGGCGCGATCAACCCGGCCACATCGTACATCTCGGCCCAATTCAGAATCCCCGGGATGTAGTTATCGATGCAGTGCGAGATGCTCATCACGCAGTCGCGGAACGTATTGAGGTAGCTGCTGACCAGCGCCGCTTTGATGCGCGGTTCCAGCGCCGCGGCGAACTGCGTGGCCATGCCGCCGCCGGAGCAGCCGAGGCATCCGACGCGCCCGGCGTCCAATTCCGGCCGCGCTTCGATCCAGTCGATGGTGCGGAAAATATCGTAGACGCGCCAGCCGATCATGGTCTGGCCGAGGAGGAGCGCGCTGCCCGCGGTGGGCTGGCAGACGTTGGCCTCCAGGTTGCGCGCGATGGTTTTGGGATCGCGCCGGCAGCCGAAGCTCATGGGCTCGATGGCCACCGCGGCCATGCCGTGTTCGGCCACCTGCACGGCGTAGTCGTAGGCGTAGCCGACCTTCACGGTGCGGTCCTGGCCTTTTTCATCGATACCGACGATGTCGTCGACGCCGCGCCCGTGTCCCGGGATGCAGACCACCGGAGCGTGCGGCGCCCTACCGGTCTTCGGCGTCAGCAGGTAACCGAGTACCGCGACTCCGGGCCGGCTGTGGAAGACGAACTTTTCGCGGCGGTAGCCGGGGTACTCCTTCACTTCGAGCGTCTCGGATTCGAGCGGCGGCCTTGTCTTGGGGAAGCCGCCCATCAGCTCTTCGATTTTGGGCCGCAGTTTCTTCTGCCAGGCTTCCGCTTCGCGGCGGCCGGTGGCGCGGAAGGTCAACGCCAGCGGCGCCTCGTCGTGCAGTTTCAGGGTGTAGGCGATGGGGTCGAAATCGCCCATCGCAACCTTCTCCTGCATCCCGTCGAGCGCGCTGCGATACTTCGGCGCGCTTTGCGCCTTGGCTCGTTTGCGCGCGGCAAGCACCGCGCCGCCCACCAACGCCAGTTCCCGCCTCGTCATTTCCGAATCCCTCCCGAAGCCTTACCGGACCCAGGCTTCCACGCCGCGTAAGATCACAGCCGCGCCGGCGATCCCGGCTAATGCGGCCGTGCCGGCGGCGCCTGCGCCGCGCCGCTTGGTTTCCTCATGTACCGCATGATATCCCAGGTAGAACAGCCAGCCGGCGGCGATGCCGACCGGGTAGGTGATCCATTGCGAGCCCAGGTGCGGACCCGCCAGCAGGCCGACCGCGCCGCCGATCAAGGTGGCGCCCTCGGCGACGATGGCCCAACCCGCCGCCGCGCCCCGCGAGCGTACGCTGGCGCGGAGGATGCCGCCGAGCGCGAGGCCCTCCGGGACCTTGTGCAGCGCGATGGCCAGCGGCACCGCGACGCGCAAGCCCAGAGGCACCGAAAGCTCCACCGTCGCGATGCTCCAGCCGTCGAGGAAGCTGTGCACAGCGGCCGCGGCTATCAGCGGCGCGGCGAAGCCATGCAGTTCCGTGGAGCAGGAGTTGTGGTCGTGATCGTGCGAGCAGGTGGGACAGACCCGGTAGACGTACCGGTTCACCAGCAGCAGCGCGCCGTAGCCGGCGCCGAAGAGCAGCAGACTCGTCAGCCAGCCGATCTCGCCGGCCAGTTCCGGCACCAGGCCGAACACAGCCACCCCCAGCAGCACACCGGCGCTGAACGGCACCACAACCCGCGCGCGCTGCCTGAGACCGGTGAGCCAGAGGCCCACGGCTGCGCCGGCAATGCCCACGGCGGCGGCAAGGGCGGGTGCGGTAATCCCTGAAAACGGTGAAATTCCGGACAAGACTCTACTGTAACCCGTACCGGGCTCTCCGCGACGTGGCGCGAGCGCCCCTGGCAGCCCGCGGCAAAAGTCGCTCCCTGACGGTCGCGGCTCCGTCACTTGTTGAAACGGCACCACCCGCGCACTTCTGTCGTGGGCTGCTTGACCCCCTCGAAAGGGTGGGGCCTTTCGTAAATGCTTCTGTTGAATAAGACTACAAGGTATAATACTCCGCAGAGAGGCCTATTCATGAAGATCCGTCCCGAAGACGCGCTGGAGTACCACTCCTCATCGCCCGCCGGCAAATTGTCGGTGACCCCGACCAAGCCGTGCCGTACGCAGCGCGACCTGTCACTCGCCTACACGCCAGGCGTCGCCGTGCCCTGCCTGGAAATCGAGCGCGATCCCAGCCTCGCCTATAAATACACTGCAAAGGGCAATCTGGTGGCCGTGATCAGCAACGGCACCGCGGTGCTCGGACTCGGCAACATCGGTGCTCTCGCCGGAAAGCCGGTCATGGAGGGCAAGAGCGTATTGTTTAAGCGGTTCGCCGATATCGATGTGTTCGATATCGAACTGAACACGGAAAAGCCGGACGAAATCATCCGTACCTGCCAGATTCTGGAACCCACCTTCGGCGGCATCAACCTGGAAGACATCAAGGCGCCGGAGTGCTTCTACATCGAGGAAGAACTCAAGCGCACGATGAACATCCCGGTATTCCACGACGACCAGCACGGAACCGCGATCATCAGCGGCGCCGGACTGCTCAACGCGCTGGAGATTTCGGGCAAGGACATCGCCGAGATCAAGGTGGTCTTCAACGGGGCGGGCGCCAGCGCCATCTCCTGCGCCGCGCACTACGTGCGGCTGGGAGTGCGGGTAGAGAACATCGTGATGTGCGACACCAAGGGGGTGATCTACGAGGGCCGCACAGAGCACATGAACGCCTACAAGGCACGCTACGCGTCGAAGACCAGCGCGCGCACGCTGACTGAAGCGCTGGTGGGCGCGGACGTGTTCTTCGGTCTTTCGAGCGGCGGCTGCGTGACCGGGGACATGGTGAAGACCATGGCGCCGAACCCGATCATCTTCGCGCTGGCCAATCCGGACCCCGAGATTTCCTACGATGTCGCGCTAGCCGCGCGGCCCGACGCCATCGTCGCCACCGGCCGCAGCGACTATCCCAACCAGGTGAACAACGTCCTGGGCTTCCCCTTCATCTTCCGCGGCGCGCTCGACGTGCGCGCGACGACAATCAACGACGAAATGAAACTGGCCGCCACCCGCGCGCTGGCCGCGCTGGCCAAGGCCGACGTGCCGGATAGCGTGCTGCGCGCCTACTCGATCGACCGCCTTGAGTTCGGCCGCGATTACATCATCCCGAAGCCGTTCGATCCGCGGGTGCTGATCTGGGAGGCGTCGGCCGTCGCGCAGGCGGCGATGGAGACCGGGGTCGCGCGCCAGCCGGTGGATATCAAGGCGTATCGGGAGGAACTGGAGCGCCGGCTCGGCCGCGCGTATGAAGTCATGCGCGCCATGATCAACAAAGCCCAGAAGCAGCCCAAGCGCGTGGTCTTCACCGAGGGCGAACAGGGCAAGATCCTGCGCGCCTGCCAGATCCTGATCGACGAAAAGATCGCGATTCCGATCCTGCTCGGCCACGAGGAGAAGATCCGCGCCAAGGCGGCGGACCTGCGCCTGCACCTCAACGGGATCGAGATCATCGAGCCAGGGAAGTTCGCCCGCCTGGAAGAGTACACCGAGGAATACTACAACCTGCGCCAGCGCAAGGGCATCACCCGTACCGAAGCCGAGAACGAGATCCTCAACCCGGTGACGTTCGGCAGCATGATGGTACGGCTCAACGACGCCGACGCCATCATCGGCGGCCTGACCACGCACTACCCGGACACGATCCGGCCGGCGCTGCAGGTGATCGAAGTGCGGCCGGAGGTTCACAAGGTAGCCGGTGTGTACGTGCTGATCACGGCCAAGGGCGACCTGTACTTCCTGGCCGACGCCACGGTGAACATCGAGCCGACCGCCGAGGAACTGGCCGAAATCGCGATCATGGCGGCGGAAAAGTGCCGGCGCTTCAACCAGGAGCCGCGCGTCGCCATGCTGAGTTTCTCCAACTTCGGCAGCACGCGCCACGCGCTCTCCGATAAGGTCCGCCGCGCTACGGACCTGGTCCGGCAGCGCGCGCCGGGGCTAATGGTGGATGGCGAGATGCAGGCCGATACCGCGGTGGTGCCGCAGATCATCGACGAAACCTACCCGTTCAGCACGCTGAAGGGCGGGGCTAACGTGCTGGTGTTCCCGAATCTGGAAGCCGGGAACATCGCCTACAAACTGCTGCAACGCATCGGCGGAGCGGAGTGCATCGGGCCTCTGTTGACGGGGCTGAGCCGTCCGATCCACGTACTGCAGCGCGGCAGCGAAGTCAACGATATCGTGCACGTGGCCGCGGTCGCGGTAGTGGATGCGCAGGAGGTCGGCAAGCCCTACAAGACGCTCGCCTCGGCGGCTGCCGTGCGCCGGTAAACAGAAAGCGGCGCCGGCCATTTCGATGGCCGGCGCCGCGTAAAGGTGGAAATCCCGGCGGGCTACGCCCGCCGCAGGCTGGTGCAGGACCTTACTGCACGTCCGCGGGGTCCACAGCGGTGCGCGATCCACTCGCCGCAAAGCGGATGTAGGCCACGATATCGGCCAGGTCCTTGGCGTCGATTTTAGCCTTGGCCGGTGGATGCTGCCACTTGTCGTTTCCCGACTTAGTAACATCCGCCGCGGCCAGGACTTTCTTCTCCGGCGGGTTCTTCGATAGATCGAAGATCACCAGCTTGTCACCTTCTTTGCCGGCGGTGTAGCCGGGGAAGGAATCGCCTTCCTTGGTCTTCACCATCTCCACGTATTGGGTGACGCTGGAGTGAACAGCCATGGCGATGGCTGCCGGCGCGAGTCTCCCGATCGCCTTCAGGTCCGGCCCTACCGCCGTCCCCTTTCCTTTCAGCGCATGACACCCTCCACAACCTTTCTCCTGATTGAAGAAGAGGGCTTCTCCACGCTCAATCTGCGTCTGCGACGAGGCGGCTTGGGCGAACAGCAGCAGGACAGTCCAGATCATAATGCAAGGCTCCCTTTCTGGGGCGACTCCATTATATCTGGATATTCGGGTCCTGTAGTAAAATTCAGCGAATTTTCATATTCGGCTGCGGAAGGCGTAGCTGCCCGAACCGACTTCGAAAACGGCGGCCGCGCCATCCATCCGTAAGAACTTGATGCCGCGGGAGTTCCCGGCCGGCAATCCACCCTCGGTCACACTCGCGGCGGAGGCCGCCGGTACCCACACGGTGGCGGTCGTGTTGGCCGGAATGGTCACATCCAGTGCGAAGGCGCCGGCTTCCCGTTTCCAGGAACTGGCAATCCTGCCGTAAGGCGATTCGTGCGACGCCTTGACCGAGGTCAACCCCTCCACCGGATAGGGGTGCAGCAGGATGTGGTGAAAGCCGGGGTCGTCGGGGTCGGGGCGAATGCCGGCGAGGTATTCGTACATCCACACGCCCAAGTCGCCGATTTGCATGACGTGATTGCCGGAGTTCATGGCCGGATCGGCGGTATCGCCGTTCCACAGCTCCCAGACGGTCGTGGCGCCTTTGGAGACCATGTAGCCCCAACCGGGATAGGTCTTCTGTGTCGCGATCTGGAAGGCGACATCGGGGCGGCCGTTTTCGCTCAGGGTGCGCATGAGCCACTGCGCGCCGACCAGACCGGTGCCGACGTGGCCGTCGCTCTCCTTTTCGATTCTGTTGATGAGGGAAGCGAATACGGTCTCGCGGTTTTCCGGCGGGGTCATGCCGAAGGCCAGCGGCAGGATGCTGGAAGTTTGCGTGCCGTTGCCGTAGTAGCCCTTGGCCGGGTCGAAGAACTTCGCCTGAAACGCGGCGCGCATTTCGGTGGCGAGGGTTTCGAACTCGTTGGCGTCCGCCTCGTGGCCAAGCAGGCGGGCGAACCGCGCCATCTGCCGGTTCATCATGTAGAAGTAGGCGGTGGCGAGCAGGGTGCCGTCGGTCTTGCGCGCGGGATCCTGCGAATGGATCAGCTTGGGATTCTCCGGCGGCACGCACCAGTCGCCGTAGGTGTCCTTCGGCTGGAGATTGTCCTTGACGAAGCCGCGCATGTGCTCGATCCAGCGCTTCATCGCCGGGTAATTGCGTTCGACCACTCGCAGATCGGCGTACTGATCGTAGAGCATGTTCGGCACCTGGATGAAGGTGCTGGGCCAGGTGACGTCGTCGTTGTAGAGCACCCAGTAGTTCGGGGCCACGTCGGGGATGCTGCCGTTGGCGCGCTGCGTGTCGGCGATATCGGTCTCCCACTTGGAGTAGAACGCGGCCACGTCGAAGAGGTAGCTTTCGCTGCGGCTGACCACGCTGCGGTCGCCGAGCCAGCCCTGGCGCTCGTCGCGCTGCGGGCAATCCGTGGGAATGCTGCGATAGTTGCCGCGCACCCCCCAGACGATGTTGTGGTGGATCTGGTTGAGCAGCGTGTTGGACGAGGTGAAATCCGCGATGGGCGTGAGGTTGTCGGAGACTACGCGGCCGGAGAGCGAGGCCGGCGTGGGGGTGCCGGGGTAGCCGGTGACTTCGACGAAGCGGAAGCCGTGATAGGTGAATCGCGGCTCCCACACTTCGGCGGCGCCGCCCTTGAGCGTGTAGAAATCGGTGGCGCGGGCCGAGCGCAGGTTGTCCACGTAAAGCTCGCCATCGGGAGTGAGGGTTTCGGCATGGCGCAGGCGGACCTGCGCGCCCTTGGGGCCGCGCACCGTGAGGCGCGTCCACCCGACCATGTTCTGCCCCATATCGAAGATGAAGACGCCGGGGCGGATCTGCTTCACGGAAACCGGCCGCAGCGTCTGGGTCACGCGCAAGGGCTCGGACATCTGCGCGACCAGCGCACCCTTGGGCGCTTCCACGACCTGCGCGGGCTGCCAGGATCCATCGTTGAAGCCGGCGCGGTCCCAACCGGGAATTTCGGCGCGCGCGTCGTACTCTTCGCCGTCGTATTCGTTGTTGGCGCGGATGGGTCCGGCGGTGGTGATTTTCCAGGTGGGGTCGGTGACGATTTGCGCGGTGGTGCCGTCGGTGTATTCGATCTCGAGCTGGAGGCGCGCGCGCGGATAGCCGAAGTTGCGCATCCCGATGGGCACGGTCACGCGCGGCGCCCAGAAGCGGCCGTTGCCGAGGATGAGACCGAGCGCGTTCTCGCCGGCGGCGAGGCGGCTGGTGACGTCGTAAGTTACGTAGAAGGCTCGCTGGTCATAATCGGAGAGGTTGGGTTGAAGGACGTCGCTGCCGATCCTGGCGCCGTTGACGTACAACTCGAAGAGGCCCAGTCCGCTCACATAGGCCGTGGCGCGGCGGATGCCGGCGTGAAGGGAGAACTGTTTGCGCAGGTAGCGCGCCGGAAGGGCGCGTTCTTCCTGGTAGCCGATTTCGCCCCACGGTTGCATCCCGTAGGCGCCGAGGTCCTCGACCGCGCCATCGGGAGACTTCCACTCCGCCGACGTGACCAGGCGCGCCGGGTCGCCCTGCTGGAACTCCAGGGGGAAGGCGGCGATGAAGCCGGAGCGCTGGCGCGCCGGCTGCGCGGTAACCGAGATCGCGTTATCGCCGGGTTTGAGGAAGCGATCGATGTCCCACACCATGGGCGAGCGCACGCCGCTGGAGCGACCCACGGCACGGCCGTTGATGGTGAGTTCGAAGCCGGAATCGGCCGCGATCACGGTTTCCGCGCGCTTGAGTTTGCGCCCGGCGGGCACACTGAGGGTGGCGGTAAACGTCCTGGGACCGGGGCCGGGAGCCCAGATCCAGCGCGCGGTGCGCAGGTGGCGGAACGGGCTGTTGGGATTGTGGTACGGTGCGGTTTCATCCAGCCCGATCCACTGCGCCTTCCAGTCGGAAGCCGCCAGCAGCCCCATCGACCAGCGCGCCGGATCGCTCCACGGCGATGCCGCGTCCTTCTCGTCCCACACCCGGACCTTCCAGTAGACCTGCGCGCCGCTGGCGAGCGGTTTGCCGGCGTAGACCACCTGGATGGAGCGGGGCGAATCGACTTTTCCGGAGTCCCACAGGTCGGCGCGTCCGGCGGCGAGTGCGTCTGCGGACGATGCCGCCTGCACCTGGAATGCGGTCTGCCGCACACCGCGCGCGGCAGGATTCACCGGGGTGACGAGCCAGCTCAGGCGGGGCTGGGTCGCGTCGATGCCCCGCGGGTCGACGCGGTATTCCGTGCGCAGTCCGGCGGCGCGGACCTGCGCGCCCAGCGACGCGGCCAGGTAAAGGAACGTAATCGCGAGTTTCATTTGGGCCTCTTGCGGTTAAACTGTCACCATTATGTCCGATTTCACGAGGCGCTCTCTTCTTGCCGGCGCGGCCCTGGCCCCGGCGTTCGCGGATGCGCAAACCCAGCCGCGCACCGCGGCGGCGGCGCGGGCGGGCGGCGTGCCGGAACAACACTTGCTGACCAGCCGCTTCACGGCGCCGGCGCTGGAAAAGAGCCTGCTCGCGCGCGACAGGTGGCGTCCCTACGCGACCTGGAGCGATCGCGCCGCCTGGAGCGCATTGCCCGCCGCGGTGGCGGACAACGTGAAGCAGGCCGCGGCGGCGTATGACGGCAAGCCCTACCCGCTGCTGCCGGCGACCGTGTTCCTGGAGTACAAGCGCAACGGCAACCGATCGCGCTACGAGGAGATCGACTTCGGGCGCCGCTCGCACCTCCGCGCGCTGGTGCTGGCGGAGTGCGTGGAGGGCAAGGGGCGTCTGCTGGATCAGATCGTGGACGGCGTGTGGGCCATCTGCGAGGAGACCTTCTGGGGCATCCCGGCGCACCTGGGCGCGCAGAAGGCCGGCACCGGACTGCCGGATGTGAACGAGCCGATCATCGACCTGTTCGCCGCCGAGACGGCCGCCGGACTGGCGTGGATCGATTACCTGATCGGGCCGCAACTGGATACGGTCAACAAGCTGATCCGCGAGCGGGTGGAGCAGGAGATCGAGCGGCGCATCCTGGCGGTGTACCGCACGCGCAACGACTTCGGCTGGATGGGCCTGCGGAATCCGAATCCGGTGAACAACTGGAATCCGTGGATCAATTCCAACGTGCTGACCTGCGCGCTGCTGATCGACCGCGATCCGGCGCGGCGGGCGCAGACCGTGCACAAGATCCTCACCAGCGTGGACCGCTTCCTGGACGGCTACCACCCCGACGGCGGCTGCGACGAAGGTCCGGGCTACTGGAGCCGCGCCGGGGCATCGATGTTCGAATGCCTGGACCTGCTGCGCTCGGCGAGTTCCGGCGCGGTGAACTATTTCGACCTGCCGCTGGTGCGGCAGATCGGGGCGTACATCTATCGCGTGCAGATCTCCGGCGACTGGTACGTGAACTTCGCCGACGCGCCGGCGCGCGTGCATCCCGACGCCGACCTGGTGTACCGCTTCGGGCAGGCCGCCGGCGATCCGGCGATGGCCGGTTTCGGTGCCTGGCTGGCGCGCGGCCGCGCGCCGGGTCTGGAGAGCTTCGGACGCGCACTGCCCGCGATCTTCGGCTACGAGGAACTGCGGCGCGCCGAAGCGCGCGATCCGCTGCCGCGCGAAGCCTGGATGCCGGGCATCCAGGTGGCCACGGCGCGCGTAAAGACGGGTTCGGCGGATGGGCTGTATTTCGCGGCGCAGGGCGGGCACAACGCCGAAAGCCACAACCACAACGACGTGGGCAACTTCATCGTGTACGCCAACGGCGAACCGGTGCTGATCGATGTCGGGGTGGAGACGTACACGGCGAAGACGTTCAGTTCCCACCGCTACGAGATCTGGACCATGCAGAGCGCGTACCACAACCTGCCCACGATCAACGGCGTGATGCAGGGCGCGGGGCGGCAGTACGCCGCGCGCGAGGTGAGCTTCCGCAGCGACGACGCGGCGGCGGAGTTCGCGGCCGATATCGCGGCGGCGTATCCCACGGAAGCCGGGGTGCAACGCTGGCGGCGGGCGATCCGGCTGGACCGGGTGAAGAGTGAGGTTGCGGTGACCGATCGGTACACCCTCGGGGCGCCGGGCAGGATCGAGATGAGCCTGATGACGCCGTGCACGGTCAGGCAGGAGGGCGGCGGAATCGTGTTCGAAGGCCGGGCGAAACTGGCGGTCACGGGTCCGGGGGCGCCCTCTATCCGGGTGGAGGAGATCCCGATCCGGGATGCGCGCCTGCGCGGGAGTTGGGGCGGCATGCTGCGGCGGGTGCTGATCGCCTGGGAGCAGGCGCCGGCGAGCGGCGAGATCGTCATGCGAGTGAGCTAGGCGAACTGCGAAGAACGGGTTACGGCGCGCGCCGCCGGTGCGCGGCACCATAAAAAATTCCAATCCCACAGATAGAAACTTCTGCTTTCTCCGCCGGAATCGGGCATCGGACAATGGACGTTATCCCCGTTGATAAGGGTCCATGAATGACAGTGAAGACGCTTTTTGCGCTTCTGCTGCCGGCGTCGTCCGCAGCCCTGTTTGCGCAAACAACTCCCGATCTCCAATCGCGCCTGACGGCGGTGGAAGCCGCGGCCAAATCCGCGCAATCGGCTGGAGACAATGCCTGGATGCTGGTTTCCGCGGCGCTGGTCCTGATGATGACCGGTCCCGGACTCGCCTTATTTTATGGCGGGCTGGTTCGCCGCAAGAATGTTCTGGGAACGATGATGCACAGCTTCATCCTGATGGCGGTGGTCACGGTGCTGTGGGCCCTGGTGGGCTACAGCCTGGCGTTCGGCGGCTCCGGCCACGTCATCGGTAATTTCCAGTTCGCGTTTCTGAACGGAGTGGGATCCGCGCCCAACACGGATTACGCGCCGACGATTCCGCAGACGACGTTCATGGTGTATCAGCTCATGTTCGCGATCATCACCCCGGCGCTGATCAGCGGCGCCTTCGCCGAACGCATGAAGTTCAGCGCGATGCTGCTGTTCACGGTGCTGTGGACGCTGGTGGTGTACTTCCCGATGGCGCACATGGTGTGGGGCAAGGGCGGTCTGCTGAACGCCTTCGGCGGCGGCGAGATTCCGTGCTTCGACTTCGCGGGCGGAACCGTGGTGCACATTACCAGCGGGGTTTCGGCACTGGTCTGCGCCATCTACCTGGGCAAGCGCCTGGGGTATCCCCATGCACCGATGAAGCCGCACAACCTGGTGATCAGCTTCATCGGCGCCTGCCTGCTGTGGGTGGGCTGGTTCGGATTCAACGCGGGCAGCGCGCTGGCGGCCAGCGGACTGGCGTCGAGCGCCTTCGCGGCCACGCACTTCGGCGCGGCGGCGGCGACGCTGGCGTGGCTGGCGGCGGAGTGGATTCACTCGGGGAAACCGAGCGTCCTCGGCGGGATTTCGGGTTGCGTGGCCGGACTGGTGGCGATCACCCCGGCGAGCGGCTTCGTGAAGCCGTTGCCGGCCATGGCGATCGGCGCCGCGGCGGGAATCGTGTGCTACCTGATGGTGACCCGCATCAAACCGATGTTCGGCTACGACGATGCGCTGGATGCCTTCGGCGTGCACGGCATGGGCGGAACGCTGGGCGCGATCCTGACCGGCGTGTTCGCGACCAGCGCGATCAACGACGGGCTCAAGGACGCCGCGGGCAAGGTGCAACCGCTCGGCCTGGTGGACGGCAACGCACGACAGGTGTTGAACCAGATCATCGGCGCCGGCATTTCCTGGGTGCTCGCCGTTGTGGGAACACTGGTGATTTTGAAGGTTGTGGACATGGTGGTGGGCTTGCGTGTGAGCAGAGAGGAGGAGGTTCAGGGACTCGACACGAGCATGCACAACGAAGAGGGTTATATATTCGAGTCTTAGGGAGCTTACGCGCCAATGAAAAAAATCGAAGCCATAATCCAGCCGTTTAAACTCGACGAAGTCAAGGAAGCACTGAAAGGAATCGGGATTGACGGGATGACCATCCTCGAGGTCCGCGGCCACGGGCGCCAGAAGGGCCACAAGGAGGTCTATCGCGGCCAGGAGTACAACGTAGATCTGCTGCCCAAGGTCAAGATCGAAATGGTGGTCTCCTCGGAGCGCAGCGACGAAGTGGTCCGTACCCTGGCCAGTGCCGCGCGCACAGGCAAAATCGGCGACGGCAAGATCTTCGTCTACGACGTGGCCGAGGCGATCCGTATCCGAAACGATGACCGTGGCGAATCAGCCCTCTAATTTACCCCCGCTGCAGCAGGAGTTCCTGGCCACCGGCGACGCTATGACGTTTCTGGCGGAGCGGTCGGCGCAGGTCGATCGCCTGGTGCTGGAGACGGCCGGGGAACTTCTGCTGCCGCGCACCGGGACGGGGCTCGCGCTGCTGGCGGTGGGCGGGTACGGAAGGCGCCAGCTTTTTCCGTACTCGGACATCGACCTGCTGCTGTTGTTCGAATCGGAGCGGCTGATGGCGTCCTCCAAGGATGCCATCAGCGCTTTCCTGCAAAAACTATGGGATGCCGGACTGCGCATGAGCCACTCGGTGCGCACGCCGGCGGAGTGCACCGAGGTTCACGACCGCAACACGGAACTCAACGTGAGCCTGCTGGACCAGCGGTTCCTGGGAGGCGACCGCAACCTGTACGCGACGCTGGCGGCGAAGTTGCCGCGCTTCGTCCACGCCAACCGCGACGCGCTGGTACGCAACCTCGCGCAACTCACCCGCGAACGCCACTCCAAGTTCACCGACACGTTTTACCACCTGGAGCCGAACGTCAAGGACACACCCGGCGGGCTCAGGGATTACCAACTGGTGTGCTGGCTGGAGCAACTCCGGCAGACCGACGCGACCCGCCTGGCGATGGCCGAGCCTTCCCAGGAATTGCGCGACGCCTTCCACTTCCTGGCGCGCCTGCGCTGTTACCTGCACTGCCAGAGCGGCCGGGACAACAACAGCCTGACATTCGACGCGCAGGATTTGATCGCCGAACAGTGGCGGCGTCCGGATACCGCCCACTGGATGCGCGATTACTACCGGCACGCGCGCACCATCTACCGGTCGGCGACGCGGGCGCTGGAGGCGTGCGAAGGCGAGGCCAACAGCCTGTTTGCGCAGTTACGCGACTGGCGCAGCCGGATCGCCAACGCCGAATTCAGCGTGCACCGCGAGCGCGTCCATTTCCGCGCGCCCCAGCAGTTGGACACGGAGCCGGAACTGGCCCTGCGGCTGTACGAATTCGTGGCCCGGCACGGCATGCGTCCGAGCGAGGAAACCGCGCAGCGCGTGGAATCGCGCCAGGCGAAACTGCGCGACCGCTTCTCGCTGCCGCAGCCGTTGTGGCCGGCGCTGCAGTCGATCCTGGGGCTGCCGCATGCGCCGCTGGCGGTGCGCGGCATGCACGAAGCCGGACTGCTCACCGCCATCTTCCCCGAACTGGAGCATATCGAGTGCCTGGTGGTGCGCGACTTCTACCATCGCTACACGGTGGATGAGCACACGCTGGTCACGCTGCAGAACCTCTGGAGCCTGCGCGACGCCAACGAAGGCCCCCTGCGCAGTTTCCGCGACCTGCTGGCCGAGGTGAAGGATCCTGGTCCGCTGGCGTTCGCCCTGCTCTTCCACGATGCCGGGAAAGGCACGGGCGAGGATCACGTGGGGCCCTCGGTACGCGCCACGGTCGAAGCCGCCATGCGCATCCGCATGCCGGAGGCGGACCGCGAAACCGTGAGCTTCCTGGTGCGCCGCCACCTCACGCTGAGCAACGCGATGCAGTCGCGCGACCTCTTCGATCCCAAGACCCTGGTGGATGTGGCACACCAGGTGGAGACCGTGGAGCGGCTCCGCCTGCTGACCCTCATGACCTACGCGGACATGAGCGCGGTGAACCCCACGGTGATGACGCCGTGGCGCGCCGAGCAGTTGTGGCAGCTCTACCTGATGGTCTACAACGAGCTGACCCGCGAACTCGAGGCCGAGCGAATCGAAGCCGTTCCGGCGGGGCCGGCGGATCGCGTGGCGTTCCTGCAGGGCTTCCCGACCCGCTATCTGCGCACGCACAGCGAGGCTGAAATTTCCGCCCACATGGCGCTCAAGGAACGCGCCCGGCCCAAGGGCCTGGCGGTGGATATCCGCAAGCTGGAGAGCGCCTGGGAACTCACCCTGGTGGCCATCGACCGTCCCGGCCTGTTCGCCTCCATGGCGGGCACTCTGGCCAGCTTCGGGATGAACATCCTCAAGGCGGAGGCGTTCGCCAATCGCCAGAACCTGGTGCTGGATACGTTCACCTTCGCCGATCCCGCGCGCACGCTTGATCTCAATCCCAGCGAGCTCGACCGGCTGCACGCGGTGCTGGAAAAGGTGCTCGCCGGCCGCGTGCACGCGGTGGATCTGTTGAAAAACCGGCCCAAGCCGCCGCTTCCCAGCCGGAAGTCCCGAATTCCGGCGCGGATCAATTTCGATAACGTAGCGGGCCAGACCGCCTCCCTGATCGAGATCACCGCGGAGGATCGCCCGGGGCTCCTCTACGACCTGGCGACCACGATCACCAACCACGGCTGTAACATCGAGGTGGTGCTGATCGACACGCAGGCGCACAAGGCGATCGACGTCTTCTACGTGACCGCGGAGGGCGCCAAACTCGCCGCGGAGAAGCAACAGCGCCTGGGCGAATCCCTGACCGCGGTCTGCCAGCCGAAGTAGGGATTGCCATACCGAAGTAAGCCGCAAAGCAGGCAGTTTTCCCTGGCTATGGTTTGATAACTTTGGTTAGCTATCGGGAACTAGCCGCACCCTTACCACAGAGGTACCTCCGGAACTTTTATCCCCGGACAAATCCCGCGATACTCGATCTTGGTTAGTCGTTCCGCCCCGGAAAGTACCAGGGCGGCTGAGAAGTGCCTATGACCCGAATCGCACTATTCTGCGGCGTGCCCGCCATGACCAGGGGACTGGAGACGGCGCTGCGCCACGACAGCACGTTTGAACTGCTGCCTCCCTGCCGGTCGCTATTCAGCCTGATCAGCCAAATTGCGGAGGTTGGCCCCGACATCATCCTGCTCGACTATACGGTGGAAATCACCGCGAGCGTCCTTGGGGACGTCATTCGCCGGGCGCCGGGAACGCGGGTGGTGTTGTGGGCCGAACGAATTTCAACGGAGAAGGCCATGGAAGCCATGAAATACGGGGTACGCGGCATACTGCGCAAGACACTCCCCACGGATTTGCAGATGAAATGCCTCCAGAAGGTACGCTCCGGCGATTTGTGGTTCGAAAAGGCTCTGACGGATCACGTTCCCGCCGCGACCCGGTTGAACCTCACATCCCAGGAGACAAGACTGCTCTCCCTGCTTTCCCAGGGCCTCAAGAACTGGGAAATCGCCGACTCGCTCTCCATCCCGGAGGCGGGTGTGGAAGACCTTCTCCAGCGTTTATACCTCAAACTGGGCGTGAACGACCGGTTTGAACTGGCTCTGTTTGGCTTAAAGAATCTGGCGCAGCGATCCGGCGGCCGTGCGTCCAACGCCGAGACCGCCTCCGAACTCCCTTCGGCGGCGATCGGGATGCCGTTCGCGCCAACCTTGCAGTAGAGTCCGGCTGTCTAATTAAAAGGATGATGAATATGTCACACGATCAATATTACGCACTGCTTTCCATCGTTTTCCTGATCTGTGTCGTGGTCCTGTTTGACCGGTTCCATAACAGCCGGTTGTGGCCCAAGAGCCTGCTGTCGGAGACCGAAGTGGACCGTCTGGTTCGTATCTGGAACGCCTGCCAGGAGTCGTAACGGCGGGCGAACTCAGCCGCGCTTTCTGTTTTCATTCTCAGCGATCCGCGCCTTGACCAGTTTCCTGACCAACGAGGCCGGCAGGGGCTGATCCACCGGGAAACGAATGGCGCCTTTCGACGTTGGAAATGCGGCAAGTTCGTCCTTGTGAGCCTCGATCACCGCCGGGCTCATAGGGTACAGCCCGCAATGGCGAGGGAAGGCGGCATAGCCGATCAGCAGGCCACGGTAGCGGAACACGGGCATGCGATAGGTGATGTCCTCGCTGGCCTCCGCGGGCACCACCGAACGGATGATAGCGCGGATCCGGCTCAGCGTGGTGCGCGCCGGCTCCGGAACTCGGGCCAGGTAATCGTCGACCGGGTTGGCGGGAGCCGCGCTGCCCGGCGCGGCGCGGCGCTTCGCGGCGGAAGATCGCGCGCCCGTAGCGGTTGCTTTCATACGGTCCCGACCATCATACCCGAATCGGCCGGATGCGGCGGGCCGAATATGCAGGCATAATGGCGGGGACATGTCACACGGGACCGGAATCGCGCCCATGCTGAATGTCCGCGGCGGCGCGCGGGCGATCGAATTCTACAAGGCGGCGTTCGGCGCCACTGAGCGGTTCCGGATCGACGACGAGTCCGGCGCGGTGGTGGCGCGGCTGGCGGTGGACGCCGCCGAGTTCTGGGTCGCCGACGAATCGCCCGAACACCTGAACTTCAGCCCGCATACACTCGGCGGCGGCACGGTGCGCATGGTACTGACGGTGGAGGATCCGGACGCGATGTTCGCGCGCGCGGTGAGTGCGGGCGCGAGCGTGGTCTGGCCGGTCGCGGATCAGTATGGATGGCGTCTGGGCCGCATCCAGGATCCCTACGGGCACCACTGGGAGATCGGCAAGCCGCTGACCGGCACTTACTGACGCGCCGCGGCGGCCCACGCATCGGCCGCGCCGGCGAGTTCCCTGCCCCGCGTCTCCGGCAGCAGCAGCATGAAGCCCGCGCCGGCGACGAAGCACACCGCCGTCATGCCCAGCGCCACGCCGATGCCGTAGCGGTCGC
Source organism: Acidobacteriota bacterium (assembly GCA_018268835.1). GTDB lineage: Bacteria > Acidobacteriota > Terriglobia > Bryobacterales > Bryobacteraceae > Solibacter. Next base: position 32,767 of record JAFDVU010000031.1, read on the forward strand.
CGAGCGCCCCGACGGTGACCGGCGCGAGGCCGGCGAGCGCGCGCCCGATGTTGTAGCAGAAGCCTTGCGCCGTGGTCCGCACGGCCCGCGGAAAGAGCTCCGCCATCATCGCGCCGAGCACGCTGTAGTAGCCGTGCCCGAAATACCCGAGCAGCGGCCCCAGCGCCAGCAGCACCGCCGCGCGGCGGCCCATCAAACCGTACACCGGCACCAGCACCGCGGTGGCCAGCACGAACGCGAGGAAGGCCGGCCGGCGCCCGAAACGGTCCGCGAAGAAGCCGAACGTCACGTATCCGGCAAAGGCGCCCACCTGCAGCGGAATGATCCACCCGGAGGACTGGAGCACGCTCAACCCGGCGCCGCCGCGCTCCACCGGGCTGGCAAGGAACGCCGGCAGCCAGGTGAACAGTCCCCAGTAGCCGAACAACACGCTGGAGCACAACGCGGCCACCAGCAGCACGGTGCGGCGCAACGGCGCACGGAACAACGCGGCCACGGCGCCGGTGAGGCGGTGTCCGGGCGGACTCCAGCCCGGCGGCTCGGCGATGCCGCGCCGCATCCACAGCGTGGCCGCCGCGGGCAGCAGTCCCAGCACGAACAACGGCCGCCATCCGTGCGCGGGGAGCACGGCGGCAGCCAGAAGCGCGGCCAGCATGTACCCGACCGCCCAGGCAGATTGCATCAGCCCGATCGCCTTGCCGCGGTGTTCGGCCGGCCACGTCTCGGCCACCAGCACCGATCCCACGGCCCATTCTCCGCCCAGCCCGATGCCCGAGAGCGCGCGCCAGACCACGAGTTCAGGCAGGCTGTGCGCGGTCGCGGTCAGCCCCGTGACCGCGCTGAAGGCGAGGATGGACCAGCGCAGCGCGCGCGCCCGCCCGTAGCGATCGCTCAGCCAGCCGAAGAGCATGCCGCCGAACGCGCTGGTCACCAGCGGAGCCGCCGCCAGCGCTCCGGCGACGGCTCCGGTGAGCGCGAACTCACGGCGCACGGCGGTGAGCGCGAACGAATACAGGGTCACGTCCATCGCGTCCAGCATCCAGCCGAGTTGCGCGGCGAAGAGGATCCGCCACTGAAGCGGCGTGATGCGGCGGCGCCAGGACATGGGTCTTTCCAGTGTATGCGCGGCGGACCGCCAAGCGCGGCCGTTCTACAATGGAATTCTGATGTCCACCACGGTGTCCCTGATTACTGCCGAAGGCCTCCAGGCCAAGGAGCGCAAACTCTTCGACGCCCTCTCCGCCATGGATCGCGTGATCGTCGCCTTCTCCGGCGGCACCGATTCGGCGTACCTGGCCTGGGCCGCGAACCGCGCGCTGGGCCGCGACGCCATCGCGGTCACCGCCGATTCGGCCTCCCTGCCGGAATCGCACAAGCGCGATCTGGAAGACTTCGTCGCGCGCTATGGGATCGCCCACGAGTACATCGCGACCCGCGAGTTCGAGAACCCCGACTACGTGCGTAACGCCCCGGACCGCTGCTTCCACTGCAAGGACGAGCTTTTCACCCGGCTTGAGGAAGTGGGCCGCGAGCGCGGCTACCGCCACATCGTCTACGGCGTAAACCAGGACGATCTGGGCGACTACCGTCCCGGGCAGAACGCCGCACGCGAGCACGAGGTGGCCGCGCCGCTGGCCGATGCCGGCCTCACCAAGGCTGAGATCCGCGAACTTTCGCGCCTCGCCGGGCTGCCCACGTGGGACCGCCCGGCCAGCGCCTGCCTGAGCAGCCGCATCCCCTACGGCACCCCGGTGACCATCGACAACGTCAAGACCGTCGAAGCGGGCGAGGAGGAGATCAAGGCGCTCGGCTTCCGCCAGTTCCGCGTGCGCTTCCACGGCGAGGTGGTCCGCATCGAAATCGCACGCGCGGAGATGGAGCGGGCGCTCACGCTGGAAATGGCCGCGCGCTTCACCGCGATCTTCAAAGGACTCGGCTTCAAGTACGTGGCGCTCGACCTGGAAGGCTACCGGCAGGGCTCGCTCAACGAAGTGCTGAACCTGAAAGCTACTCCACCCGGAAAGTGATCGCGGTTCCCGGCGGCGAGGGCAGCGTCAGCGTGCGCCGTACCACCGCCCGCGCGCCCACCAGGGAAAATTCCACGCTCCAGCGCTTGCCGGCCTGGCGCAGGTCCGTGACCCACACCGTGCCGACTTCGCTGGTGAAGCGATCGCCGATGGCCACGTCCGCCGGAATCCCGGCGGCGAACGTCACCACGACGCGCTGTCCCTTGCGGTAGCCCGGACCCGGCGCGGGCGCCGTTGGCGGCGAGGCGTCCGGCACGCCGCCGTAGCGCACCGTGGCCGATCCGGCGTAGCGGTGGCAATCGTCGAACCGCGACCGGTTGCGCCGCTGGCTGCCGTCGCGGTCGCGCAGCACGAGTTCGGAATTCACCGGCAGCACAACGGGAAGATCGCCCACCACCTCGCGCCCGTAGACCGTCTGCTCGCGCGTGCCGGCGATGCGCACGGCCGGGGGCGTATCGTCCACGCGGACTTCGAGTCGCTCCACGTCCAGCGTTTTCGGGTCGAACCAAACCGATCCAGCCAGCGCGGCGGGGGCGGATTCGCCGCCCGCGCTCACGGCGAAACCGCTGCGCGACGCCGGCACCTGGAAGTCCACCCGCAGAGTGTCGCCATCGGCGCGGGGCTCGTCGAAGCGCGCGTCGCCGGTGAGGAAGAGCTTCCGCATGTGCAGCGCCCAACTGCCTTCGCTGACCATGCCGCGCGCCGGCAGGAGTTCCTCGATCGTGCTTTCGAAGCGGCCGTCGCCCGGCCAGGCGTAATACTCGTGCCCGCCGGCGTAGGCGATCTCCAGGCGCAAACGGTCGATCACGCTCCACTCGCCGCGGGAGCCGCGGCGTTGGGCGCGCTCGATGGTGACTCGGCAGGTGTAGTCGGGCAGACGCGCGAGGTATTCCCGCATGTGGGCGCGGATGCGGGAGAGCAATTCGGATTCGCCGGCCGCGAAGCAACAGATTCCCCACAGAAACGGAATCAGCGCTCTGGCGGCCGCGCGCATCAGAACTCGTCTTCGTCGGACTTCTTCTTGCCCTTGCGGCGCAGAATGATAATGGCGATCAGAATGAGGCAAAGAACGCCGGCGACGATCTTAACGGTCGTGTCCGTCATGAGCGGCAGTATAGAACAATCCGCTCCCTTCACGCCACTGCCCGCGGTACGCGCGGGGGCGCGGCCCTGGCGCGCTACACTCCCTGAAGGAGCACTCCATGAACACACCGGCGGCAACTCTCGAAGGCAAAGTAGCGCTCATTACCGGCGCCAGGGGCGGACTCGGCGCCGCGGTAACCGAAGCGTTCCTCCAGGCCGGCGCGAACGTGATCGGGGTGTCGCGCTCCATCCGCGCGGAGGATTTCCCGCATCCCAACTTCACCGCCATCGCGGCGGAACTTTCCAGCGGCGACGCGGCGCGCAAGACGATCGAAGACGCGGGCGCCCGCTTCGGACGCATCGACGCGTTGATCCACCTGATGGGCGGCTTCGCCGGCGGGCAGAGCGTGGCCGATACCGACGACGCGACCATCGAGAAGATGCTCGATCTGAACTACCGCGCCGCCTTCTACGTCCTGCGAGCGGTGATTCCGCGGATGCGCGCGCAGGGCGGCGGCCGCATCGTCGCGGTGGCCAGCCGGCAGGGCCTGGAGCCTTCCGCCGCGGTGGGCGCCTACAGCGCGTCGAAGGCGGCGCTGGTCTCGCTGGTCAAGACGGTCGCGCTGGAGAACAAGGACGCCGGCATCGCCGCCAACACCGTGCTGCCCGGCGGCATGAACACGCCCGGCAATCCGGGCACGAAACTCATCCAGACCGCGCACGTGGCGGCGCTGCTGGTCTGGCTGGCCGGCGATGGCGCCGCCGCGGTCACCGGAGCCGCCATCCCGGTCTACGGCGCGCAGCTATAGCTACTGGCCGCTCCGTCCGCCCTGGCCCTGGCTGGAAGCCTCCGGCGTCTCGGGAAGAATCGGGCCGCTTTCCGGGAACCCGTAGGCGCGCCGCACATCGAGAATCGACACCACCCCGATGGGGACCTGCGGATTCGCGCGGCTCACCACGCACAAGAGCGCGTGGTCGGCGAGCAGGCGCAGGGCCGCGTCCAGCGTGACGTCCGGATAGATCGGCGGAGCCTGCTCGAGCGTCATGCCTTCGGGCAGCGGTTGCATGGCATCCTCCACGCGCAGCACTTCGGTGGAGCGGTATTCTTCGGCGCTCGGCAGGTCGATGCCCTCCTGCCGCGCCAGCATGGTGAAGAACGGCACCGGATGCAGGCGCCGCGAAATGAAATAGGAGATGGTGTTGGCGATCATCACCGGCAGAATGATCACGTAACTCGCGCTGGTTTCGAACACCATGAAGATCGAGGTCATGGGCGCGCGGAACACTCCCGAGAAAAACGTCCCCATGCCCACCAGCACGTAAGCGCCGAGCGGACTGGTGACCAGGGACGAGTAGTGGTGCGCGAGGCCGGCCAGCCCGCCGCCCAGCATCGCGCCCACGAACAGCGTCGGCGCGAACATGCCGCCCGGCACTCCCGTGGAAAAGCAGATCAGGGTCACCAGCAATTTGGCCCCGGCAAGGATCAGCAGCAGGTCCCAGGGAAAGCGCCCGTGCAGCGCGAAATCAATGGCGTCGTATCCGGCTCCCATCACCTCGGGAAGCCACAGTCCGACGAAGCCGCACAACAACCCGCCGCACAATGCCTGGATCAACTGGGTCCGGTGGGGCAGGCCCTTCAGCCGGTTGTGCAGCACCTCGATCAGCCGGATGAAGCCGGCCGAAAGGAGTCCCCCAACCACCCCGATGGCCGCGTATACCAGGAGTTCGCTGGGATGCTGAAACTGCAGCGCCGGAATGCGAAACAGCGGTTCGTCGCCAAGAAACCAGCGGACCACCACCACCGAAGACACCGCCGCCAGCACGATCGAGCCCACCACGCCGGCGTTCCACGACGCCACCACTTCCTCCATCACGAACAGCACTCCCGTGATGGGGGTGTTGAACGCCGCCGCGATCCCCGCCGCCGCGCCAACCGGCGCGATCAGGCGCATATTCTTGCGGCCGAGGTGGAAGATCCTCCCCAGCATCGACGCCACGCCGGCGCCCATCTGCAGCGACGGATCCTCCGGGCCCAGCGAGTTGCCCGAGCCGATGGCGATGGAGCAGGCCAGGAACTTGCCCGGCACCGTGCTCGGATCGACGAAGCCGTCGGAGATGTAGAGCGCGGCCTTGGTCTGGTTCACCCCGCTGCCGCGCGCCGCCGGGAAGACGCGCGTTGCCAGGTAAGTCGCGACCAGGGCGCCCAGCGCCGGCGAGATCAGGCGGCCGTAGCGGAGCGTGCCGGAAAGCGCGCCCAGGCTGTTCCAACTGATGAGGTCGATCATGATGTGGAAGGCCACCACCATCAACCCCGAGAACATCCCGATCAGAATTGCCAAAAGCAGGAAGCGCTGTCCCTCGCTCAATGTGAAGCGTTTGCCGTGTTGGAAAGGGTTCATTGTTTTGCGATCCTGGTCATCACGGCCGCCAGCGCCAGATCGGCCGCGGGGCGCTGCACGCAAGCGCTCTGCCGCAGGTTCCACAACTGCAAGGTCAGAGTCAGCGCCGTGGCGGTATCGTCTTCCCACATCCGCCTCGGTCTGGTCGAGAGGATTTTCTGCGCGGCATCGGACAGTTCCTCCGGCACCACGGTACAAGCGCTCGCCGAGGCAAGAGCGCGGCGCAGCAACTGGACCGCGCGTTGGTACCTTTGGCTCACGCTGAGGGGCACCAGGGTCGGGTCGAGATCGAGAATATCGTCGGTCAAGGCGATGCGCTGGGAAAGCGCGGGATCGGGGGGACCGCGGCGGGCCGCCGCCCGGAAGGCATTGCGCGCGGCCCTAAAATCGCCGAGTTCGAATTCGGCTTCTCCCAGTCCCCGCTCGCTGGCGCCGTCGCGCGGATGCGTCGCCAGGATGCCGCGATAGGTTTCGGCGGCGTGCTGCGGAGAGTGGTGCGAGAGCAGCATTTCACCGACTTTGCGGCGCATCGCAAGATCGTTGTCCGGCACCTCGCCGGCCAGCGCCAGCAATTCGGCCAGTACCTGCTTCTGCCGCCCTTCCTTGTCCAGAACTCCGATCAGTTCCAGCCTCGCCGCGATGCGCTTGGCCTCCGCGTCCTCGGGCCAGTAGCCATAGATCGCGCGGTTGTAGTCGTCAATGGCCTCGCCGTAGCGGCCGGCACGAACCGCCAGCCGCGCGAGCATCTGGTTGATGGGTCCGTTGGTCGGGTCAACCTGCTGCAATTCGAGCAGGTGCGTGCCGGCTTCGTCCCATCGGCCCATGCTGACCAGCGCCTTGGCCAGCGCGAAGCGGTACTTCAGGTCGTCGTGCTCGTAGACCAGGGCGGCTCGAAAATCTTCCGCGGCGTCCTGATTGCGTCCGGTACCGGCCAGTTTCACGCCCTCGGCATACCTGGCTTCCGCGCGGTGGCGGCGCGTGTGATGATACGCGCTGTTCAGGAGCGTAATCAGGGTGAACAGCACGAACAGGGCCGCCGACACCCAGATGATCGCACCGCGTCCCGCGCCCCACGGCTCCTTCAGATCGCCGTGCGGAGCGCTTCCTTCCACCGGGACCCCATTGTCCTCCATCCCTTTCAGAATACGATGCGCGGCGGGCGCGGGGCACCCGGCATACAGGATTGATCGTATGCGCGACGCGGCGGTTTACAGTTGCGGGACGCGGTCGTCGTTGGGGTCCGCCCACCGGTCGTTGGGCAAAACCGGCGCCCAGCCGGGACGCAGCGGATCCTGATCGTAGGGGTAACCGCCCAGTTCGCGATACAACTCCGCGTACCGCCGCACCTTCTCGCGGTCCAGTTTCACGCCCAACCCGGGAGCGTCGGGCACGCGGATGGAGCCGCCTTCGTACGGCATCAGGCCGCCCTCGATGACGTCATCGGTCAGGTGATGATAGTGGGCGTCGGCGTCGAAGGAGAGGTTGGGGATCACGGCGCCCAGGTGCAGCATCGTCGCCAGTTGGATGCCGAGTTCTCCGGAGGAGTGCACGGCCACGCCCAACTGAAACGTTTCGCACACGCCGGCCGCTTTCACGCAGGCGCGGATGCCGCCCCAGAACGTGGTGTCAAGCAGGATCACGTCCACCGCTGTGTCCAGCACATTTGCCGCGAGCTGCTCGAAGTTCACCACCACCGTGTTCGTCGCCAGCGGCACCCGCACCTTCTCGCGGGTGCGCCGCATGCCGTGGAGGCCGTAGACCGGGTCCTCCAGGTAGTCGTTGCGCAGCCCTTCGATCGCCTGCCCGAAACGGATTGCCTGCTCGGTGGACCACACCGCGTTGGGATCGAAGCGGATCCGGTCGCCCGGGAAAGCCTGCGCGATGGCGCGATAAACTTCCAACTCGTAATCCGGATGGAACACGCCCGCCTTCAGCTTGTGGCTGGTGAAACCGTGGCGGTCCCTGGCCTCGCGAATCTGCTCGACGATCTGCTCCGGAGTTCGCGCCTCGCCGCGCCCGATGCGCGGATTCGCGTAGCGGAAGAACGCGTAAGTCGCGAAGCCCACGCGATCGCGCAGTTTCCCGCCCAGAATCGCGTGCACGGGGACGCCCCACTGCTGCCCGACCAGGTCCAGGCACGCGAACTCCAGCGCCGCCAACACCTGCGTGCGGTTGTTATAGAGCGACGCCGTCGGGTTGGCGATGCGGAAGCGCATCTCCTCCATGCGCGCCGGATCGTGGCCGCGCAGGTAGCCGTTCATAGCGCGGAACACCGCCTCGGCGGTCTCCCCGCCGCCGCCCATTTCGCCCAGCCCGATGAGGCCGTTGTCCGCCTCCACTTCGACAATCGTGCGCACGAACCGCCCCCAGTGACAGCCGTTGGCGTGGCGCAGCGGCGCGATCAGCGGCACGGTGACCGTGGTCGGACGGATATCGACAATCTTCATGAGGCTCCACCATCATACGACGCGCCTGTGATAGCCTGCGGCATGATGCGATCCATGTTCTGCCTGCTCGCGCTCGCCGCCGCCGCCTTCGCGGCGGGTAATTCCGAGGTACCCCTGTGGCCCAACGGCGCGCCTGGCTCCGAAGGCAAAACCGGACAGGAAGTGGTCGAACCACCCAACGCCGAGCACCGGTACCTCAAGGTCACCGGGGTGAATCACCCGTCGGTGACCGTGTTCCTGCCCGACCCGGATCACGCCACCGGTGCCGCCCTGATCATCGCGCCCGGCGGCGCCCACCGCTTTCTCAACTTCGACCAGGAGGGCATCAATGTGGCCGAGTACCTCAACAGCATCGGAGTCGCCGGCTTCGTCCTCAAGTACCGACTGGCACGCGAACCCGGCTCCACGTACACCGTGGCGGGCGATGCCCTGCCCGACGCGCAGCGCGCCATCCGACTGGTCCGCACCCACGCCAGAGAGTGGCACGTGAACCCGGCGCGCATCGGCATCATCGGCTTTTCCGCCGGCGGCGAAGTGGCCGCGCTGGCCGCGACCCGCTTCGACGGGGGGCAGCCCGGCGCCGCCGACCCGATCGACCGCGCCGCTTCGCGCCCCGATTTCGCCGCCCTCATCTACCCGGGCATCCGCGCCGGCGACTACACCGTCCCCGCCGCCATGCCGCCCGTCTTCCTGCTCTGCGCGGACAACGATGCCGGACCCAGCGCCGCGCTCGCCGGCCTGTACCCCAAGCTGAAGGCCGCCGGCGTGCAAACCGAGATCCACATCTACGCCACCGGCGGACACGGTTTCGGTATCGATCCCAACACGCGCAACGCTTCCCCGGCGGCGAAATCCTGGTGGCTGCGCCTGGGCGACTGGCTCGGGGAAGTCGGCGCGCTTCAGCGCTGACGTTACTGCTTGGAGCATCCCGTGTCCCACGTCAAGGGGGCCTCGCGCGATCACCGCCCCGCGACTTCGCGCGCGCGGAACCGGGCAATGCGTTCGATCAGTCTCACCGGCACGGGCCCGGCCAGCGGAAACCGGATCGTGCCCTTCTCCACCTCATACGCTGCCAGTTCCGCGCCGAACTCCGCGACCAGCCGCGCCGAGGCCGGATAGATCGAGTAGTGGCGTTTCCACCCGGCGAAATACAGGATCGCCGCGCCATCGGCCTTGTACGCGGGTATCCGGTAGGAGATCGTCTCCTCGGCGCCGGGCAGCGCCTTGCGGACGGCGCCACGCACGCGCTGGAGCGTTTCCCGCGCGCCCTCGGGTTGCGCCGCGAGATACTCGTCGACGCTCGCAAAATCACCTTTCTTCACGGTCGTCCGCATTCTTCGGCCCCCTTGTAGCGGGCAGCCAGCAGGCCGGTCGCACGCGCGAGGTCGAGGTCGGCGATCAACAGCCCCTCGCTGCCATAGGGCTGCCAGCAGACCAGCCTGCCGTCCGGATCCGCCACCGCCGAAGTCGTTGGCGACCCGGCTCCGGCGACGTTCACCGAGGCGAAGTAGCACGTGTTCTCGGCCGCACGGCACAGCACCGCCTTCTCGTGAAACGTGTTTGCCGGGTCGGCGAAGGTCGAGGCCGCATATCCGCCGGCTTCCATCTCGTGAAAATGCGGGTGGAAGACGACCTGCGCGCCCCGCCGCACCGCCCAGCGCACGGTCTCCGGATAGCGCCAGCCCTCGTGACAGATCGCGATACCGAACACCAGCGGACCGGTGCGGAAGACGCGCCGCCCCCGGCCGGGCGCGTAGGTACCCTCCTCGGAGGGGTCGATCTGAACCTTGTCCTGGAAACCTTCGATGGTGCCATCGCTGCCGATCACCAGGGCCGTCGCTCTAAGGGACGCTTCCACGATGCGCTCGGTGCCGAGCACGACCGCGATTCCACAGCGCCCCGCCTCGGCCGCGATTTCAGACCATGCCCGATCGAGAAAGGCCGCATCCGGCGGCGGAAGCGCCTTGCCGATCGCCCGGTAGCCGGGGACATAGCATTCGGGAAAGCACACGATGCCGGCGCCCCGCGCGGAGGCCGCGGCAACGGCGCCGATGCATTTGCGTACCGACTCTTGGGGCGTTTGGGGGAACTCGAGGTTGGCCAGTGCGATGCGAAACGAACTCATCGGGCTCCCGAATTGTATCGCGGATGGGGCGCGCCTATCAGGCGTTTTCCATCGCGATTTCAGGTTTTATTCCACTGCTGCCGTCCGCCGCATTTGCGATAAGCAAAGTGAGGCTCACATGAACCGTTCAGGCAAACTGAGCCGGACCCGGCGCGGCAGCGTGCTGGTGGAAAGCTCGTTTGCGATTCTGCCGCTGCTTGCGCTGATGTTCGGCATCATCGACATCGCGTTTGCCATCTTCGTCCGCAATACCATGCAGTTCGCGGTCCGCCAGGGAGTGCGCTACGCCGTGACCAGCCAGACCATGACCGGCCTGGGGCAGGACGACTCGATCAAGGCCGTAGTCCGGACCTATTCCATGGGACTGCTCGACGGCCTGAGTCCGGACGGAGACGGTTCCAGGCACATTGCGATCAACTACTACGACCCCATCGGCCTGACGCTGCTCGCCGGAGCGGGAAGCAATGTGGGAGGCAACATCGTGGTCGTCTCCTGCAACGGGCTCTCCTGGGCCTGGATGGTGCCCCTGTTGCGGAGCACCGCGCCCATGCAGTTCTCGGTATCGTCAGCGGACATCATGGAGGCTACCCCCCTTGCCGGCGCTCCCACGCGATAACCGCCGCCGCTTGCGGCGCCGCCGGTGCGGCGGCAGCGCCATGATCGAGCTTGCGCTGTATTTCTCGCTGGCCGGCCCGCTGCTGCTCGGCCTGACCAACGTGGGGATCCGGCTGGGCCGCGGCATCGAAGCCGTGCAGGTCACCCGCGACGTGGCCCACATGTACGCGCTCGGCGCCGATTTCACGCTGCCCGGAACCCAGGCCATCGCCGCCACGCTGGCCAGCGGGTTCGATCTGGGCGCGAACGGAAACGCGGTCCTGATCTTCTCGCGGCTCACCAAAGTCTCCCAGGTCGATTGCACCGCCGCCGGCCTGCCGAACTGTCCCAACCTGGACCTTCCGGTCTTCACCCAGCGCATCGTGCTGGGCAACCCGGCGCTGCGCGCCAGCAGCTACGGCACTCCGCCGGCGACCTACATCGGCACCCAGGGAGTCATCAATTCACCGGACTATTGTGTGCAATCGTCGCTAGTTGCCACCGGCTTCGAAGCGGTGATCTCGCTGGCCCAGGACCAGGTGGCCTGGCTGGTGGAAGGCTACTTCTCCATACCCGATCTGAACCCGTTCGGCGCAAACTCGCGAGGTGTCTATGTCCGGCTTGTCTTCTAAGCACGTGGTTTCGGGATTGCGATCTCGTATCGGAACACCGCTTGCTGACGCGCGCGGCTCCGATCGGAGCAGCGACCGTGAGGGAGCGTCCAGCCTCAAATCCGTGACCGAACATGTGAAACGGGCCACCAAGCGTCCGGCGCGGCGGCGCAAGGGCTACATTCTGCTGCTCGGCGCGCTGACCACGCTCATGATCCTGGTACCGGCCACCGGGCTGGCCATCGATGTCGGCCTGATGTACCTGGTGCAGACGCAGATCTCCGCCTCGGCGGACGCCGCCGTTCTGGCCGGCGCCCGCGCGCTCAGCCGCGGCGTCGACGATGCCGCGCAGCACGCCAACGCCGAGGCCACCGCCAACACCTTCTTTCAAGCCGATTTTCCGCCGGGGTACCTCAACACTACGCATCTGTCCGTGGTGAGCCTGGCCACTACCGACGATACCTACCTCCGCTCCGTCACCACCACCGCCAGCGTGGACGTGCCCCTCATTTTCATGCGTTTGTTCGGAGTTTCCAGCGTGTCGCTGCACTCAAGTTCCACCGCCACCCGCCGCGACGTGAACATCATGATCATCATGGACCGCTCCGGCTCGCTGGCCAACAGCGGCTCATGTATGCCGCTGAAAGCCGCCGCGGTCAGCTTCGTCGAGAAGTTCGCCGAAGGCCGCGACTACCTGGGATTGATCACCTTCGCCACCAGTTCGCGCGTGGACCACGCCCCTTCCACCACCTTCAAAACCACCGTCGAATCCACGCTCAACACCGTGGTTTGCACCGGAGCCACGAGTTCGGCGCAGGCCTTGTGGCAGGGTTACCAGCAGTTGGTGGGGCTGAACCAGCAGGGCGCCTTGAACGCCATCGTATTCTTCACCGACGGCCGCCCCACCGCCGTCACCGCCAACTACCCGATCAAATCCACCAGTACCTGCACCAGCCGCACTCCCAAACTCGGCGCCCTGACCGTGGGCTACAGTGGCACCGTGCCGCAGAACTCGATGGGGCTGTATCTGCAAGATGCCCCGGCGCAACCCTTCTCGAGCGATCTGACCCTGATCGCCAGCCGGACCAACTGCCGCTTCGCCTCCAATCAGTCGCAGGTTTCCAGCGACGTGCAATACGCGCCGACCACCGATTACTGGGGCAACTCGCTCACCGCCACCGGCTATCGCTCCACCACCACCAGCGGCGCGGGCCTGGACATCGTTTCCGGGCAAAACGTGGAGAACTTTTCGATCAACGCCGCCGATCACGCCGCGCTGCGCATCCGCCGCGGCGATCCCGATCCCTCTCACGCCAGCCAGACGCTTCCCGGAGTGGTGGTCTTCACCATCGGACTCGGCAGCGTGGACGACGTGCTGCTCAAGCGCATGGCCAACGATCCCAGCCTCTCGCCGAACCCGGTTGCCGCCGGCCGGCAGGGCCGCTACGTCTACGCCGCCGACGCCACCGCGCTCGACCTCGCCTTCACCCGCGTGGCCTCGGAAATCCTGCGCCTGGCGAAATAGGCGCCGGCGTCATTTCAACCCGAGCATCCTTGCCAGCCTGGGCGCGATGCCTTCGGCCATCCAGTAAAACCCCAGGTCGTTCGGATGCACCCCGTCCACGAACCCATCCAGTCGCTGCGCCCCCAGCAGGTCCGTGCCTTCGATCAACTGCAGGTGCGCGTCGCCGCCTGCGATGCGCCGGCTCACGACCTTGCGGATATGCGACCGCATGGCTTCCATTTCGTTCTTCCCCGACAATGCCTCCCCAGCCTGGATGATCGGGGTGATCGCCAGAATCGGGGTGTTGGGATGCTTCTCGCGCAGGATCGCGATAAACGGATCGTACACTGCCTGCAACGATTCCAGGGTGCCGTTGTTCTGCGCGTAGTCCAGCACGAACGCCGCCGCGTCCACCTCCGCCACCGCGCGCGCCACCTCCGCCTCGCCCTTCCCCGCCCCGGAAAATCCCAGATTCACGTAGTCGATGTTCAGCATGCGCCCCAGCATCGCCTGGTAGCTCATCCCGGAGCGGCTCGCGCAGCCTCCCTGCGTGATCGAGGTGCCGTAGAAAACCACCGGCTTGGCGAGCGCGAATCCGGCGGGCCGTTCGATCGCGGCGTCCTTGCCGACCCCAATCCCCAACACCTCCACGCCCTTGTACAGCGGCAGGTACAGGGTCACGTCCCGCATCGCCGCCGGCCGCCCGCTCACGTCGAAATACACCTTCTCCACCGTGGCGCCGGGCTTTGAATCCTTGTTCGCGATGGCCGTGCCGCGATACACGCCGTCCAGGTAGAGATCCACACCGGTCTGTCCGAACGCGTGCATATTCGTCATGTTCGGAGCCGAAGGATACTCCAGCCGGATGGCCAGTTTCCCGGTATTCGTCCGAAACCGGATTCGCCCGCCGCTTGGCGACTGGCTCAAGTTCCACACAGCCGGCGGCAGTGTGTCCTTCAGCCGCGACGGTAACCGGAAGAGATGTCCTCCGTTCTCCGCGTACCAGGGAAGCCCGTCGATCTCCATCCGGCTGTCGGGCAGCGTCACCCAGGTGAATCCGTCGGTTTGTGCGGCCGCCGGCAGCGCCGCCAGCAAAAGCAGGAACATTCGTCGGAACATGGTTCGGCAGGAGCCTTTCCCCGCGGCCTGGAGCGTCGCGGCTACTTCTGTTGTATCGTGTTCCCGCCGGACACACTCGCGACGCCGCCGTCGCCGGCCAGGTCCAGTTCCCAGGTCTGGCCGATCAGGTCGGCGCCGAAGCTGCGGTGTGGTTCCTCTTTCACCAGGCGGAAACCCGCGTCCCGGTAGATGCGAATCGCCGGCAGCAGCATGCTCTGGGTCCACAGCGTGATCTTCCGGTAGCCGCACGCGCGCGCGAACCGGATGCACTCGCTCACCAGCAGGCGTCCCAGCCCCTTGCCGCGCGCCGGGCGTTCCACCAGCAGCAGCCGCAACTTTGCCGTATTTTTCCGCTCGGGATGCCGGACAAGAAAGACGTGGCCCACCGGCTGGCCGTCGGCTTCGGCGATCCAGCAGCGCTCGCGCCGCGGGTCGAAGTGGTCCACGAAGTCGGCGACGATGCGCGCCACCAGCGCTTCGAAGGTCCCGTCCCAGCCGTATTCCTCCGCATATAGCGCCCCTTCCCGGTGCACCACCCATCCCATGTCCCCGGGCCGGTGCGCGCGCAGGACGTACGCCGTGGGGGCGGCCGTGTCCTTCCCCAGAATCCCCTCGATCGTATTCATGGCCTGGATCAACTGCGTCCGCTCCGACGGCGCCAGACCGCCCAGGATGCCGCGCGCCTGCCGGTCGGAAAGCGTGTCCAGGCGTTGAAACGTGCGACGCCCCTTCGCCGTCAGGAACAGTTCCGCGCGCCGGTGGTCCCGCTTGGCCGGCCTGCGCCGGACCAGCCCGGCTCTGCGGAAGCGGGCCAGGATGCGGCTCAGGTAGCCGGGGTCCATGCCCAGCGCCTGCGCGATCCGGGCGGCGGAGGGTTCGCGGTCCACCGCCAGTTCGTAGATCACGCGCGCTTCGGCCAGGCTGAAGGAGGTGCGCAGCAGCCCTTCGTCGAGCGTGCCGATGACGCGGGTGTAGAGCCGGTTGAAGCGGCGGAAGGCCGGGATGCCCGCGTCCGGGGATGAAGCCCGCGGAACCGTCATCTGTAGATCGTCAATCAAGATAGATGACTTTGTCAACTATCGGTGCGCCCGGGGCCGCTCCGATTCGTCTCCGAAGCACCCGGCCGGCCGTGCTCTACCGCACATTGCCTGGACGAAGCGGCCCCGGTGTGTAAAACTGGAAACATGGGTGCTGGGCCGCGCGCGGCGAGTTGGCCGCAAAGGCTGTTTGTGCTGCTGCTGTTACTGCTGGGGATGCTGATTTCGGTGACGGTAATCCGCGTCATCGATCCCGCTGCCGAACCTCGCGCGGAGGCTGGGCGGACGCCCGGAAAATGAGCGGCGCCATTCGCACGGAGGCCCGGCTCATCCGTGCCCACGGTTATGCCGCCATCGGCGGGTTGCTTCTGTCGGCCCTGTTCGGCCTGGCGGTTTCTCTGAAATTTCACGCGCCAGCCTTTCTGAACGGGCAGGCCTGGCTCACCTGGGGACGGCTTCGCTACGACCATACACAGGGCATTCTCTACGCCTGGCTCGGCAATGCATTCCTGGCATTCCTCTACTACGCCCTTCCGCGGTTGGCCCGCCGTCCGGTCACCAGTGCGCGCCTGGGCTGGGCGCTGTTCATCGTCTGGAACGTCATCGCGGTGCTGGGAGGGTGGACGCTGGTACTGGCCGGCGTCAGCCAGCCCCTCGAATGGGCCGAATTCCCGCTGGCGATAGCCGGCGTCATCGAGTGCGCCTGGGCGCTGATCATCCTCCAGTTCGGACTGCCCCTGCTGCGCCGCGGCGCGGAGGCGATCTACGTCTCCGGCTGGTATCTTCTGGGCGGAGTGCTGTTCACCTCCCTGGCTTACCCCGTGGGCAACCTCGTACCGCGCTTTTTGCCGGGCGCCATGGGCGCGGGCTTCAGCGGGCTCTGGATCCACGACGCCGTGGGCCTGTTCATCACGCCCTTTGCGCTGGCGATCGCCTACTTCGTCATCCCTGCCGTTTCGCGCCGGCCGATTTACAGCCATTTCTATTCCATGGTGGGCTTCTGGCTGCTGTTCCTGGTCTACCCGTTGAACGGCATCCACCACTACCTGTATTCCGCGCTGCCGATGTCCTCGCAGCACGCCGCCGAAGTCGCTTCCATCTATCAGGGGCTCGACGTCATCCTCGTAGTGACGAACCTGTTGCTTTCGATTCGCGCCTCCGAGGCATGGGCCGACGTACCGCTCCGGTTCGTGTGGACCAGCGTGATGCTCTACCTGGTCGTCAGCGTACAGGGCTCCCTGCAGGCGGTGATGTCGTTCAACCGCTACATCCATTTCACGGACTGGGTAATCGGCCACTCCCATCTGGCCATGATCGGCTTCGCTTCCTTCGCCGCCATGGGCGCGCTGGCCCACATCTGGCAGCAGACCCCCGGCGCCCGTTTCCATCCCGGCGCCCTGGCGTGGTCGTATTGGCTGCTGACGGTGGGGCTGTGCCTGATGGTGGCGGACCTCACTGCCGCCGGACTGGTGCAGGCCGGTCTCTGGCGTGGCACTCTGCCGTGGATCGAATCGGTGCGGGTGTCGCGGCCTTACTGGATCTTTCGCACGCTGGACGGCCTGGTCCTGCTGGGGGGATTCGTGGCCTTCGGTCTGAGCCTGCTGCGCGGGCCGGCGCGACGTGCGCAAATCGCCGAGGTTGACGCGGACTCGCACGAAGCCCTTCCGCGGCGCTCCTGGCTCGGCTCGGCCTACGCGGCCACGTTTGGCGCCGGCCTGCTGTTCTTCGTGGTGTCGTTCGTCGCCCTGGGGATTTTACCGGCCCTGCGCCTGCGCGCCGAGATCCGCGAGAGTACGCCCCCGGCTGCTCACCTGGCGCTCTCGCCCGCCGAACGCCGCGGACGCGCCATCTATGCCCGCGAAGGCTGCGCCTACTGCCACACGCAACAGGTGCGCGAGACCCGCGCGGACATGCTCCGCTTCGGCGCGCCCACCGCGGCTTGGGAAACCCAGCGCGAGTTTCCGCAGATGTGGGGCACCCGCCGCGTCGGACCCGATCTTGCGCGCGAGAGCACCCAGCGGCGCGCCGACTGGCAACTCGTTCACCTCTTCGACCCGCGCTACACCGCGCCGGATTCCGTGATGCCCGCTTACCCCTGGATGTTCGACGGCGCTCCGGACCGGCCCGGCCGCGATGCCCTCGATCTCGCGGCCTATCTCGGCAGCCTGGGCCGCGCGGCGGGCAGCGGCGCCGGGCCCGCGATGTGCGTCGCGCCCTCGTCGCCGGGAATGGCGAAAGGCGACCCCGGCCAGGGACGGCGCGTCTTCCAGCACAATTGCGCCGGATGCCATGGCGAAGGCGGTGTCGCCGATTCGCCCGGCGGACAGGCGCTCAGCCCGCCCGCCTTCGATCTGGCCGCCGCGGCGATGGCCGATTCTCTGGTCTGGCGAGCGCTCCGGCAGGGAGTCCCCGGCACCTCCATGCCGTCCTGGGCCGGTCTGCCCGCGGCCGACCTCCGGAATGTCGCCGCCTACACCCTGCAACTCGGCGATCCCGGCGATTTGCCCGCCGCCGAGCGGCGCGCGCCGCCGGACGTACTGCTCGAAGCCGGCAAGCGGGTCTACGACATGCATTGCACCGCATGCCACGGAGACACCGGCGCGGGCGATGGGCCTGAAGCCGGCCGCCACGAACCGCGCCCCGCCGCCTTCCTGGAAATGCAGCCCTCCTACCCGCTGGCGCGCCGCGTGATTCACTCCGGCGTGGCCGGGACCGCCATGTCCGCGTGGCCCCTGCTCACTCCCGCTGAAATTCAGGCCGTCACCACCTACATACGCTCGCTGTATCGCGGGCCGCAACGCGGCCGCCCCGTGGAGGTGCGGAAGTGATCGAAATCCTGCTCGGCGCCGTCACCGCGTTGATGCTCGCGCTGATCCTCGCCCGGCGCCTTTCCCCGGAATTCAAAAGGCGCGGCGAACTACCCAAGTATCAGTTTCTGGAAACTCTCACAGATCCCGTGGAAAAGAGGAAAACTCGTGACGATATCTCGTAAAGCGTTCATCGGCCGCGCGGCCGGTCTTGCGGCCCTGGCCGGCTTCGGCTCACGCGCCGAAGCTCAATTGGTCTACCGCCGCTCCGACTGGAAGATCGAGGACTTTCACAAACTCACCCGGTCGCCGGCCCGCGTCAAGCAGGTCTTCGACGTTACCGCCATCAACGAGGGCAAGTTCCTCAACAACATCAAGAACTCCCTCAACGGCCTCCACTTCGGATTCGATGTTCCGGCGGGGGAGATTCAGATCGTGGCCGCGCTGCATGGCCCCGCCAACATGGTGAACTTCGACGATTCCGTCTGGCGCAAGTACCGCGTGGGAGAATGGCTGAAGGTGACCGATCCCTCCACCGGCAAGCCGGCCGAGCGCAACGTGTTCTACAACAGCAAAGCCGGCAAAGAACTGCGCTACGCATCGCAGGATCCCAACCACGAAGACTCCGCCTACCAGGACCGCAGCATGCAGGGGCTTCAGGCCCGCGGCGTGAAATTTCTAAGCTGCCACACCGCCACCGAGGAACAGGCGCGCCTGCTCATCCGCCAGTGGAGCCTCAAGGAGCAGCCCGAAGAGATCGTCAAGGACCTGCAGTCGCATACCCAGCCCGGCGTTCTGGTGGTGCCTTCCATGGTGGCCTCTATCGCCCTGCTGCAAAGCGAGGGACACTACAGCTACGCCACCGTGTGAGCGGGGCAGAGAAGGAAAATGAGGAACTGCTTTTCCACCGTCGTTCTCGCAGCCGCGCTGGCCGCCTCCGCCGCGGCGCAACCCACCCCGCCCTGGAGCCGCGGAGCCAACAATCCGGCGGGGGATCGGGGCTTCGTCTTCCAGGTGCCGGACGTGGACAACGTCCCCGACTTGCACGGCGACCCGTGCGATGCGCGGCTCGTGCTGTTCGTAGGCGGCAACCAGTTCATGGTGTTGCCCGGGCTGGTGGCGGCCTTCGAGCGCAGTCACCCCGACCTGAAAGGCCGCATCTTTTATGAAACCCTGCCGCCCGGCATTCTGCGCAAGCAGCTTTCGAGCGGCGGGCGGCTGACCCTCGGCAACCTTACCATCCACGCGCCCGCGGATGTGTACGAGGCAGGCGCGCGCGTGCTGTCCGAAATGGAGCGTGACGGGTTGGTGTCGAATACCGTCCGCTACGCCTCCAACCAGTTGGAGATCATGGTCCGCGCGGGCAATCCGCGCCGGATTCGATCCCTCCGCGACCTGGCGTCCCCGGACATTCGTCTCTCCATGCCGAATCCGGAGTGGGAAGGTGTCGCACGCCAGATTGCCGCCTCCCTGGAGCGAAGCGGCGGCCCGGATCTGCTCAAGGCCGTGATGGAGACCAAAGTAAGGCAAGGCTCCACATGGCTGACCCAGATCCACCACCGGCAAACGCCCATGCGGATTCTGGACGGCGTCGCCGACGCCGGTGTCACCTGGGCCTCGGAGGTTCGCTTCCAGCAGAAAACCGGCAACCCGATCGCCGGCGTCGCCATCCCGGCGGACCAGAACACAACCGCCATTTACTCGGCCGGAGTCTTGCGCGACGCGCCCCATCCCGACGCCGCGCGCGCCTGGGTGAAGTTTCTCGCCTCCCCCGAAGCGCAGGCTGTCTATCGCGAATACGGTTTCGGCCCCGCCACCGGCACGCCCGAGGGAGGACAGCCATGAAGCGGCCCTGGCTCGGAGTCCTCTCGGTCGCCGCGCCGGCAGTCATACTCCTGCTGGCCGGCCAGGGCTGCAACAGGACCATGCCTGCCGCCGCCGGAGCACAGCCGGCAAAGTCCGCCGCCTGGACAGCGCCCGATCCCTCGACGATTCCCCCCGGTCCAGCCGGCGACAGCATTCGCCTCGGCGCCCACATCTTCGAGGAGACGCCCAAGTACGCTCAGGCCTTCGTCGGCAACCGGCTCAGTTGCGGCGATTGCCACATTCAGGGAGGCACCGCGCCCTGGTCCGGCCCCATGGTCGGGCTGCCTGGCCTTTTCCCCATGTTCAATGAACGCGCGAAACGGGTCATCAGCCTCGAAGACCGCATTCAGGACTGCTTTCAGCGCAGCGAGAATGGCCGCCCGATCCCCTGGAACGGCCCTGAGATGATCGCCCTGCTGTCGTACATCCAGTGGCTGTCGAAAGGGCAGCCGGCTGGAGTCGCGTTCCACGGCCGGGGTCTGGAGAAGCTGCCCGATCTGCGCGGTGACGCGGCCGCCGGCGCCACCGTCTACTCGCAGCAATGCGCCGGTTGCCACGGCGCCGACGGCGCGGGAAAACCGCCCATCCTGCCCGCGGTGTGGGGTCCCGATTCCTACAATCAGGGCGCGGGCATGAACCAAGTGAAGAAGATGGCCGCGTTCGTGCATCACAACATGCCGCAAAACCACCCCGGAACCCTCACGCCGCAGCAGGCGTACGACGTCTCCGCCTACGTGGCGAGTAAGCCGCACTCGCCCTTCCACGAACCCGGAAAGTAGCGTCGGCCTCCGGCCGACCTTTGGATCGAACCGGAATCGCCGGCGCGTCAGCGCACGAACCTGTCGCCCGACGGAT
>JAFDVU010000320.1 GCA_018268835.1 Acidobacteriota bacterium
CCGCGCGGGCTGCCGGTGTATTCCACGTGCCGCGAAATCAGGCCGCGCAGCATTTCGAGGTCCTCGGGCGAAACTTCGTCGAGATCCACGGATGCGCGGTTGCAGCGCTTCTCGGCAAAATCGCCGGCTTCGTCGAGGACGTAAGCGATCCCGCCGCTCATGCCCGCGGCGAAGTTGCGCCCGCACTTGCCGAGCACCACCACCAGTCCCTTGGTCATGTACTCGCAGCCATGATCGCCCAGCCCCTCGACCACCGCTGTGGCGCCGGAATTGCGCACGGCGAACCGCTCGCCGGCCATGCCGTTGAAGAAGGCCTCGCCGCCGGTCGCGCCGTAGAGCGCCACGTTGCCGATGACGATGTTCTCCTCCGGCTGGAACGTGCTCGCCTTGGGCGGGTAGACGATAAGCCTCCCTCCCGAGAGTCCCTTGCCGACGTAGTCGTTGCCGTCGCCCTCCAGCTCCAGAGTCACGCCGGGCGCCAGGAAAGCGCCAAAACTCTGCCCCGCGCTGCCGTTGAAGTGGAAGTGGATCGTGTCCTCGGGCAGCCCCTTGGAACCGTGCTTGAGGGCGATTTCGCCGCTAAGCATGGCGCCCACCGTTCGGTGCACGTTCTTGATCGGCAGCTTGATCTCGACGCGGGTGCCATTGTCGATGGCCTCGCGCGCGTGATCGATCAGCTTGTAATCGAGCGCCTGGTCGAGACCGTGGTCCTGCGGCTGCACGCAACGCCTCGCGATGCGGATGGGCGTCCGCGGGTTGTACAGGATCATGGAAAGATCCAGCCCCCTGGCCTTCCAGTGCTCGATCGCCTTGCGCGCCTCCAGCATGTCCACGCGCCCCACCATCTCATCGAACGTGCGGAAGCCCATCTTCGCCATATACTGCCGCACCTGTTCGGCGATGAAGAAGAAGAAGTTGATGACGTGCTCCGGCTGCCCGTCGAACTTGGCGCGCAGCTTCGGATCCTGGGTCGCGATGCCCACCGGGCAGGTGTTCAGATGGCACTTGCGCATCATGATGCAGCCCATCGAGACCAGCGGAGCGGTGGAGAAGCCGAATTCCTCGGCGCCCAGCAGCGCCGCGACGACCACGTCGCGCCCGGTCTGGAGTTTGCCGTCGGTCTGCAGGCGGACGCGTCCGCGCAGGTCGTTCATCACCAGCACCTGGTGCGCTTCGGCCAGGCCGAGTTCCCAGGGCACGCCGGCGTGCTTGATGGAACTGAGCGGGCTGGCACCGGTGCCGCCCGAATCGCCGGAGATCAGGATCACGTCGGCGTGCGCCTTGGCGACGCCCGCGGCCACCGTCCCGACCCCGACCTCGGCCACCAGCTTGACCGAAATGCGCGCCCGCGGATTCACATTTTTCAGGTCGTAGATGAGCTGCGCCAGGTCCTCGATGGAGTAGATGTCGTGGTGCGGCGGCGGCGAGATCAGTCCCACGCCGGGCGTCGAATGCCGCACGCGCGCGATGTTCTCGTCCACCTTGTGGCCGGGAAGTTGTCCGCCCTCGCCGGGCTTGGCCCCCTGCGCCATCTTGATCTGCAACTCGTCGGCGTTGACCAGGTAGTTGGCGGTCACGCCGAAACGCGCGCTGGCCACCTGCTTGATGGCGCTACGCTTCTCGGTGCCGAAGCGGGCTTCGTCTTCCCCGCCCTCGCCGGTGTTGCTCCTGCCGCCGAGCCGGTTCATCGCGACCGCCAGCGTTTCGTGGGCCTCCTTGGAGATGGAGCCGAAACTCATGGCGCCGGTGGCGAAGCGCTTGACGATCTCTTTGGCCGGCTCCACTTCATCGAGCGGCACCGGCTGCGCCGCGGTCTTCGGCTCGAGCAGCCCGCGCAACGTGCAGAGGTTCGTGGACTGGTTGTCGATCAGGTCCGTGTATTCCTGGAAAGTGGAGAAATTCTCCTGCCGCACCGCGTGCTGCAGCTTCTGAATCGTCAGCGGATTGAACAGGTGGTACTCGCCGCGGGCGCGCCAGTGGTAGTTGCCGCTGACGGCGAGTTCGGTTTCGTAATCGGTCTGAGGGGCGAACGCGTGTTGATGCTTGAGGATGGCCTCGCGCGCGAGTACATCCAGCCCGACGCCTTCGATGCGGCTCACCGTGCCGGTGAAATACTTCTCGACCAGTTCCCGGTTCAGCCCGATGGCTTCGAACACCTGCGCGCCGCGGTAGCTCTGCAGCGTGGAAATGCCCATCTTGGAGAAGGTCTTGAGCAGCCCCTTGTTGACCGCCTTGGTGAAGTTGGCGATCTTCTTTTCGTCGCTGCCGATGGTCTCGAGCGCGAGATACGGGTTCACGGCGCTCGCGCCGTAGCCGATCAACAGCGCGAAGTGCATCACCTCGCGGGGCTCGCCGCTTTCGATGATCAGCGCCACCTGCGTGCGGGTCTCCTCGCGGACCAGGTGGTTGTGCACCGCGGTCATGGCCAGCAGGCTGGGAATCGGCGCGTAGTCTTCGTCGATGCCGCGGTCGGAGAGGATCAACAGCGTGTAGCCGCTCTGGATGGCCAGCGACGCCCTGCGGCAAAGCTGGTTGAGGGCGCGCTCCAGTCCCTTGGCGCCTTCCTCGATGGCGAACATCATGGGCAGCGTGGTCGCCAGGAAATCGCCCTGCGAAACCCGGCGCAGCTTTTCGAGATCGCGGTTATTGAGGATGGGTTGCGGCAGCTTCAACGTATGGCAGTGCTGCGGCGTCTCGGCCAGAATGTTGCGCTCGGTACCGATGTAACTGGTGAGCGACATGACCATCTCTTCGCGGATGGGATCGATCGGCGGATTGGTGACCTGCGCGAAGAGCTGCTTGAAGTAGTTGAACAGCGGCTGCGGCTTGTCGCTGAGGCAGGCCAGCGGCGTGTCCGTCCCCATGCTGCCGATGGGTTCTTCGCCGCGATGCGCCATGGGTTCGAGGACCATGCGGATGTCCTCGTCGGTGTAGCCGAAGGCGCGCTGGCGGCGCACCAGGGTGGTGTGATCGGTGCCGTGCTCGCGCGGCGGATCGGGAAGCTGGTCCAGCGTGATCTGGTTTTCCTTGATCCAGAGCTGGTAGGGATTGCGTCCGTA
>JAFDVU010000321.1 GCA_018268835.1 Acidobacteriota bacterium
CCGAGACGGCCCGAGGACTCCAGCGCGGCGACGATCTCGCGCGCCGCGCCTTCAGGCGCTCCCGCCGGCACACCGGGCTCTGCCAGGCGCGAGGCCGGCACGGCTTCCCGCACCGTCGCGGCGTCCGCTTCGGACGCGGGCACCACCACCGTGACCAGTCCGGCCTCGAACGCGGTCCGTACCGCCTGCCGCAGATGTTCGGCCACGTGGATCACGTGGACGGCGAAGCCCTGGTCGAACAGGCGGCGCTCCAGGCTCCACGCAACGTCGAGCGCTCCGGGGGGTAGCAGGATGGCGAGCCGGGCGTGCCCGCGCGCGGCCTCGCGTTCGGCCGCGGTCACCCGCCCGGTGCGCGTTCCGCTCTGCTGCGGTTGCAGGATCATGCCCGCCCCGACGGTCTCGTTGGTGATGGCGTCGATCAGGATGAAGCTGCCGGTGGCGCGGTTGCGCGCGTAGGGGTCGAAAAACAGCGGCCGCTGCGCCTCCACGCTGATCACCCCGATTTCATTGAGGCCGAGTTCACTCACGGGCTGGTGTTCCAGCGTGTTGATGCCGATGCGGTAGCGGATCTCGCGCACCCGCGCCTGCACCACCTGCGTCGAGTGCTTGAGCAGGTAGGGGCGGTTGGGCACCAGCGCCTTCTGATTCATCCAGACCACGGTGGCTTCGCAGCGGCGGCCGGCGTTGGGCAGGTTGTGCGGATGCGCCAGCATGTCGCCGCGGCTGATGTCGATTTCGTCTTCCAGGCAGACCGTCACGGACATCGGCGCGAATGCCTCTTCCAATTCGCCGTCCCATGTGGAAATGGATTTCACGCGGCTGCGCCGTCCCGAGGACAGCACCACGACTTCGTCGCCGCGGCGGATGACTCCGCTGGCTACCTGGCCCGCGAAGCCCCGGAAATCCAGGTTCGGCCGGATCACGATCTGCACCGGAAAGCGCATGTCGGCGAGGTTGCGGTCGGCGGCCAGGGGCACGGTTTCGAGGTGCTCGAGCACAGCCGGACCGTGGTACCACGGCATGTTGGCGCTCCGCTTCACAACGTTATCGCCAAGCAGCGCGCTGATCGGGATGAAAGTGATTTCGCCGGCGTCGAGTTGCTGCGCGAAGGCGCGGAAGTCATCGCGGATCGCTTCGAAGACGTCCTCGCGGAAATCCACCAGATCCATCTTGTTCACCGCCACCATCAGGTGCGGGATGCCGAGCAGCGTGGCGATGAAGGCGTGGCGGCGCGATTGCGGCAGCACCCCGTAGCGCGCATCGATCAGGATGATGGCCAGGTTGGCGGTGGAGGCGCCGGTGGCCATGTTGCGCGTGTACTGCTCATGGCCCGGCGTGTCGGCGATGATGAACTTGCGGCGTGGAGTCGAAAAATACCGGTAGGCCACGTCGATGGTGATGCCCTGCTCACGCTCCGCGCGCAGTCCGTCGGTGAGCAGCGAGAGGTCCAGTCCGCCGGTGGTGACGTTGCGCGTGGCCTTGCGCACGCTGGCCAGTTGATCCTCGTAGACGCCCTTGGAATCGTAGAGCAGGCGGCCGATCAGCGTGCTCTTACCGTCGTCCACACTGCCGGCGGTGGTGAAGCGGAGCAGCTCGGTTTCGGCGGTGGCCGCCAGCCACTCGGCGGTCGTGGGGACGGGCGAGTCCATGACCTCCATTAAAAGTACCCCTCGCGCTTTTTGATTTCCATGCTGCCTTCCTGGTCGTGATCGATGACGCGGTTTTCGCGCTCGCTGCGCCGGAACTGGATCAGCTCCTCGATGATCCTGGGCAGCGTATCCGCCTCGCTGCGGATCGCGCCCGTGCAGTACGTGCACCCGAGCGAGCGCATCCTGCACATCACCTTCCGCGGCTTCTCGCCGGGCAGCAGGGGCATGTCGTGTTCCAGCGGAATCAGCGCGTCCCCGCGCACCAGCATCTCCCGCTCCTTGGCGAAATACATGGGCACGATCGGGATGCTCTCCAGGTAGATATAGTGCCAGATGTCTATCTCCGTCCAGTTGGAGAGGGGGAAGACGCGGATGCTCTCGCCCTTATCGGTGCGGCTGTTGTAGAGATTCCACAACTCAGGCCGCTGGTTCTTCGGATCCCACTGCCCGAACGAGTCGCGGAAACTGTAGACCCGTTCCTTGGCACGCGCCTTCTCTTCGTCGCGGCGCGCCCCGCCGAACGCCGCGTCGAAGTTGCCGGCCGCCAGACCGTCGAGCAGCGCGCGCGTTTTGAGCAGCGCGCAGCACTTCTGCGTACCCAGGCGGAACGGGTTGGCGCCTTCTTCGATCGCCTGGCGGTTGGTGTGGACGATCAACCGCGCGCCGATCTGCTTCGTAAAGCTGTCCCGGAACTCGATCATCTCGCGGAACTTGTACGTGGTGTCGATGTGCAGCAGGGGGAACGGCAGCGGACCGGGATGGAAGGCCTTCTGCGCCAGCCGCACCATCACGCTGGAATCCTTACCGATGGAATATAGCATTACCGGACGCTCGAACTCAGCCACCACTTCCCGCAGGATGTGGATACTCTCAGCCTCCAGGGCGCGTAAATGAGTGAGGGTGCGGTGATTCATGGTTACCGGGATAGTGGTCGCACAAGCGCGATATGCTACGTTTCTTTTGAGAATAGCAGGAGAATCATGCTCAAGTCTATCGGATTAATGGTGATTGTGGCCGCCGCCACATCTGCACAGGATGGCGGCATCTCCGCACAGCGCATCCGCGAACACACGCGCGCCCTTTCTTCCGACCGGATGGAGGGCCGCGGCGTGGGGCAGCGCGGCGGCGACCTCGCGACGGAGTATCTCGCCAACCAGTTCGCCCTGGCCGGAGCCAAGCCGGCGGGCGAGAACGGCACGTACTTTCAGAAGGTGCCGCTGGTGGGAGTGGAGACGCAGCCGGAATCGCT
>JAFDVU010000322.1 GCA_018268835.1 Acidobacteriota bacterium
CTGGCCGAGTTGCTCGGCGTGCCGCACGCCACCATCATCATGGAAGTGGAGAAGATGGACGGCGGCATACGGGTCAAGCGTGAATTGGAGGACGGCTGGTTTCAGCACGTCGAGATGCCGCTGCCCGCCCTGTTGACGATTCAATCCGGCATCAGCAAGCTGCGCTACGCCACCCTGATGGGGATCAAGAAGGCCAAGAGCAAGGAAGTGAAGCGGCTGAGCGCGGCGGAACTGGGCGGCAAGCCGGCGGCTTCGGTCGCGCTGGACCGTATCTACCTTCCGGAGCGCACCAAGAAGACGCAGATCTTCGAGGGCGACGCCAAGACGGCCGCGGCGCAACTGGTGGAGAAACTGAAATTCGAGGCGCGAGTCCTATGAGCATCCTGGTGGTGATGGAGCAGCGCTCCGGCGAGTGGAGCCGCATGTCGTGGGAGACGCTGGCCGCGGGGCAGCAGATGGCCGCGCAGAACGGCACTGCGGTCTCGGCGGCGGTGCTGGGGCAGGGGACGGGCGCGCTCGCCGCGGAGCTTGGCGGCAAGAAACTGGCTAGGGTCTACGCGGTCGAGCACGAACTGCTGAAGGAGTACACGCCGGATGCGTATTGCGCGGCGCTGCGGCAATTGATCGCGCATGCTGGCGCGTCGCTGGTGCTGTTCCCGCACACCTACCAGGTGCGCGATTTCCTGCCCAAGCTGGCGACCGGTCTGAACCGCGTGGCGGTGAGCGATGTGGTCGCGCATCGCGTGGAAAACGGCGCACTGGTGCTGGTGCGTCAGCTCTTCCAGGGCAAGGTGAACGCCGACGTCCGCTTCGCTGTGGAGGGGCCGAATTTCGCTTCCCTGCAGGCGGGGGCGTACCGCGCGGACCTGCTGGAAGCCGGCTCGGCGGAAGTGGAGACGTTCACGCCGCAACTGGCCGCCGGCGATGTCCGCACGCGTCCCGCGGAGCGTTTCCGCGAATCGGCGCGCGCGGTGGACCTGGGGGCGGCGGAATTGATCGTCGCGGTAGGCCGCGGCATCAAGGAAGCGGAGAACATCGCCCTGGTACAGGAACTGGCCACGGCGATGGGCGCCGAACTGGCCGCGTCGCGTCCCATCTGCGACGCCGGGTGGTTGCCGATGGAGCGGCAGGTGGGCAGTTCCGGACAGACCGTCGCGCCGAAAATGTACATGGCGGTCGGCATCTCCGGGGCGATCCAGCACTTGGTGGGTATGAAGGGAGCGCGCACCATCGTGGCGATCAACAAGGATGCCAACGCACCCATCTTCGAAGTGGCCGACTACGGCATCGTGGGCGACCTGTTTCAGGTGGTGCCGGAGTTGATCGCGGCGCTGAAACAGGGATAGCCCGAGAGAGCTGTCGGCGCGCGCCGGGCCGGTCCCGGCATGACCTTTGCGGGATAAAGTTTCGTAAATGTTTGACATAGCCGTGCGCTAAGGCTATACTTCTCAATCCGCGCCGGGTGAATCGATCTCAAACGCTGCAACTTTCCGGGGGCATTCCGCGTCATATGTGTCTGACCCCGGGCACCCGGAGTCGCGTACTCATAGGGATTAATCATATATGTTGACCAAGATCAAGCTTGCCTCGTACCGCAAGATTCTGGAGAAGAAGGCGGAAGAGGTACGTCGCAACATGTCCGCGCAAAAAGCCGCGCAACTGGTGGGCCGTCTCGACGTGCCTTCCGACGAAGGGGACCTGAGCCAGCAGCATCACGAAGAGTGGATTTTTCTCAACCGCAACACCATCGATATGCGGCACCTGCGCGAGATCAACGACGCGCTGCACCGCATCGATACCGACCAGTACGGGATCTGCATGGAGTGCGAAGAACCGATCAGCGGCAAGCGCCTGGACGCGGTACCGTGGGCCAAGTACTGCGTGACCTGCCAGGAAGCGATCGCGGCGCGCATCGCCTCGGGCGAACTTCTCGAAGCCGAACTCCAAGAAGCCGAGCGATGAAACTGCTCGACCTGCGTAAACTCGCCATCAGGAAGCAGCAGAAAATCCGGTTCCGCGTGCGCAACGGAATGGAGTGCGTTCTGAACGAGAGCGGAGTCGCGCTGGTTCCCGGACTGGATCGGGTTGCGGATTTCGATCTGGAAGAGGAAATGGCCGCGGCTTCGACCTTCGTGCTGGAATCGGCTTCGTCCGGGCCGAAGAACCCGGTCCGCGCGCGCACGGTGGCGCGCGAGGAACTGGCGGCGATGGTTACGGCGGCGCCGGCAGGCGCCGCGCACCACGACGAGCACGACGACGAATAGCCCGCCGAAGCCTTACCCCCGCGATCCGGACCTTCCCCTCCACGGTTGCCCCGGCGCCGGAGTGAATAGTTGTACAATAAGGTGGCCGTAAGCTACAACTGTTTCACTTTTCCCTGCTTGGGATTTTTTGGGGGGAGCGCATGGATAAACCGGCTCAGAATATTCAAGACAGCTTTCTGAACAACGCCCGCAAAGACAAGATCGTCCTGACCATCTACCTGATGAGCGGGGTGAAGCTGTCGGGCCGCATCAAGAGTTTCGACAAGTACTCGCTGGTTCTGGAAACCAACAATCAGGAACAGTTGATCTTCAAGCACGCCATCTCCACGGTGGTGACGCAGAAGACCTCCCACTACTCGGGTTCCGGAAGCGGCGGTTCGCAGGCGGCGAGCCATCCGGCGCCGGTGCCGGCGGCGGCGGGTCAACCGGCGCACGCCGATAATTCGGAGGCATAGCACGCCACTTCCC
>JAFDVU010000323.1 GCA_018268835.1 Acidobacteriota bacterium
CGTGGCCAGCGACAATTAGATTTTCCGGGTGACGACAATTAGAACTGCCGGTTTACGGCTCTCATCAGCGGTCTTGTTTACGCTGCCTCCACGAGGAGGTGGGCGTGGTCACAGACGAGCAGGTGAGGTTACTGATGTCTTTGATAAGCAAGGGGATGTCGCAGGTGTCGGCGGCGGCGAAGGCGGGCATGAGCGAGCGGACGGCACGCAAGTACTTGCGCTGCTGCGCGATGCCTTCGGCGCTGAAGGAACCGCGGGTGTGGCGAACGCGGTCCGATCCGTTCGCCGAGGTGTGGCCGGAGATTGAGGCGCTGCTGTGCCAGGACGGCGGGCTGCAGGCCAAGGCCGTTCTGGGTGAGTTGAACGAGCGCTATCCGGGACGGTTCAGCGCTGGGATGGTGCGCACGTTGCAGCGGCGGTTCCACGCGTGGCGGGCGCGATCGGGACCGCAGCGCGAGGTGTACTTCCCGCAGGTTCATCACCCCGGCGTGCAGGCGCAGTCCGACTTTACGGACATGCGGGGGCTGCAGATCCGTATCGGTGGGGAGGCTTTCCCGCACCTGCTGTACCACTTCGTGCTGACCTACTCGAACTGGGAAGCGGTGTCGATCTGCCCGAGCGAGAGCTTTGAGTCCTTGAGCGCGGGATTACAGGGGGCGCTGTGGCGCCTGGGCGGCGTACCGCTCGAGCATCGCACCGACAACCTCTCGGCCGCCACGCACGAACTTCCCGACAGTCGCGGCCGGGATTTTACGGTTCGCTACCGCGAGCTGCTCGAGCATTACGGGCTACGCGCCTCGCGCAACTTCCCCGGCAACGCCCATGAGAACGGGGATGTCGAGTCAGTGAACGGCGGACTGAAGAGCGCGATCGACCAGCGGCTGCGCCTGCGCGGCTCGCGCGACTTCGCCTCCCGGGAGGCCTACCAGGGATTTATCGAAGCGTGCGTCACGGCACGCAACGCCGCCCGCGGCAGCTGGATCGAGGAAGAGAGGCCCCATCTGCGCCCGCTCCCCGCCCGCGCGCTGCCTGCGTATCGGGAGCTGTATGCGACCGTGTCGCGCTCGAGCACGGTGCGCGTCGGCAAGCGGTCGTACTCGGTGTCCTCACGGCTGCGGGGATATCGGCTCCGGGTACGCCTGCACGCCGACATCATCGAGCTGGAGCATCAGGGCGAGCCAGTTGCCGTGATGGACCGCTTGATCGGTGCCGACACGTGCCGCATCGATTACCGTCACATCATCCATACCCTGGTCAGGAAGCCTGGGGCCTTCCGCAACTACGTGTTCCGCGACGCGCTGTTCCCGACCCTGGAGTACCGGCGCGCCTATGACGCGCTGCTCGCCGGCAGCGGCGAGCAAGCCGATCTGAACTACGTGCGCATCCTGCACCTGGCGGCCAGCGACGGTGAAGATGCGGTACGCGTAGTGCTCGATGGGCTGCTCAACGCCGGGGAGCTGCCCACCTATGAGGCGGTACGTAGCGCAGTGCGGGGCCCACGCACACCGCACGGTGTGCCGTGTCTGGCGGTGCCGCCCCCGGACCTGTCCGTCTACGATCGGCTGCTCGGGCAGCATGCCGTAACGGTGTCGCCATGAGTGCGGCCCGTATCGGCGCCGATGAGACCCTGGAACTGCGGCTCAAGGCGTTGCGGTTACCCTCCCTGCTGGCGCACTACTTGTCGCTCGCCGAGCGCGCCGCCAGCGAAGGATGGAGTTACGTGCGCTACCTGGCCGAGCTCGTCACGCTCGAGGCCAACGAGCGTGCCGACCGGCGCATCACGCGGCTGCTGAAGGATGCGAAGTTGCCGCGGGAGAAAACCGTGGCGACGCTCGAGCTGAACCGCTACGAGCCGCCCCTGCGTGGCCAGATCCGCCAGCTCCTACGCGGGGAGTTCCTGGCCGGCGCGACCAATGTCTGCCTGATCGGCCGGCCTGGCACCGGCAAATCGCACGTCATGGCGGCCATTGCACGCGCACTCATCGAGAAGAACCACCCGGTGCTGTTTATCTCGGTCTCGGCACTGGTCGAGAAATTACTCGACGCCAAGCGCAACCTGCGCCTGGCTCGCGAGCTCAAGCGTCTGGACGGCTTCGAGTGCCTGGCGCTCGATGATATCGGTTACGTGCAGCACGACCGCGCCGAGATGGAGGTGCTGTTCGCGCTGCTGGCCGAGCGCTACGAGCGCAAGAGCGTAATGATCACCTCGAACCTGGTGTTCTCGAAGTGGGATCAGATCTTCAAGGACCCGATGACCACCGCCGCGGCCATCGACCGCGTCGTGCATCACGCCGTGGTGCTGGAATTTACCGGTCAGAGCTTGCGTGCTGAAGCCGCCGCCCAACGGGCGGCACGCGCCAAGCAAGACCCCTCCCACACGGAGTCATCATGAACAGAACGCCTCTGAGCGGGCAGACCAGGGGATACCGAGGTAGCGACCCCCCTCCCGAAAACCGCTCCTGGGGCTTCCAATGCAGCCGCTCTCTCGGGCGGTATCGAAAAAACAGAGCTTCTGCCCGGCCTTCGGCCGGTCAGACTGCGCTGCGGGTAGACCAATGATCGAGAACTCAAGACCGGCAAGAATAGTTGTCGTCAGAGGAAGAAGTAGTTGACGCCGCCCAGCGTCAT
>JAFDVU010000324.1 GCA_018268835.1 Acidobacteriota bacterium
TGACGGAGGCGGCGATGCCCGCGTCGCGGAAACTGGTATTGGAGTTGCCGGCCACGGCAATAGCGGCATTGATGGTATCGGCGACGCTGGCGGGCGTGGTGAGCCCGCTGATATTGACTCCCAACTGCACGCCGGAGAATCCCGGCCCCGCGATACTAAAGGTCGCCATGCCCGCGTCGGCGCTGTTGGCGGTGGCGATGGTGGCGACGCTGGTGGCCGAACCCGATCCGATGTCGGCGGTGGATTTTGTGGCCACTTCGAAGTCCGATGTGCGCAGGCCCAGGGCCTTTGTATCGACGGCCGAGGCGGACAGGTCGAGTTCGATGGTACCGTTGGCCGTGTCTGCGGTCCCGGCGGCGTTCGCCCCGCCTCCGACGTACACCCCCATCCTGGCCACGAAGTGCCCGCCGGTGCTCAACCCCACGGACTGCGCCTGGCGGTCGATTTCCGTGACCAGGCTCTGGTACTCGCTGTTCAGCACGCTACGGTCTCCGGTGAAGGTCGCCGAGGCCGACTGTGTGGCCAGGGTCTTGAGCCGGTCGAGCATCTTGCTGATGTTGTTCATGCCGCCGTCAATGATCTGCAGCGCGCTGATGCCGTCGTTGGCGTTGCGCACACCCTGCGTCAACTCGGCGGTGTCGTTGCGGAACTTGTTGGCAATTGCCAGGCCGGCCGCGTCGTCGCCCGACGAGTTGATGCGATAGCCGCTGGTCAGGCGCTGGATGGTCTGGTTCTGAAAGTTGGTGTTGACCCGCAGGTTTTCCTGCGCGATGAGAGAGTTGACGTTGGTCTGAATGGAAAACGGCATCTTGAGAAATCCTTTCTTCGGCTATGGCTGACGTCCTGTTCTTTGTGAAATCTCCCTGGTACCGCCAGCGGCTTCCTTTACGGCCGCGGCTCGGCGATGAAGCCGGTTTCGGCACCGTGGTTATGGGTAAGCGGTCCGACCAGGCGGGACTGTAAGCCGCGCACCGCGCCGGACGACACCTCCGCCGCCGCCATGTTCTCGTCGCGGACCAGTTTCACCTCGTGGGCGACGACCGGCATTTCGCGCGGCGCGCGGATGCCGACCTTGACGCGCGAGCGCCCGATGTGGGCGATCACGATCTCGATGCGCTCGCCGATCAGAATGGTCTCGCCCTGGCGGCGCGACATGACTAGCATACGAGCGACTCAGCGGGCAGCAGTTCGTGCTGGTGCGAGTAGCCACCGTCGCGAGCGATGGCCTGAACCGCGCGCCGCGTTTTGAGGTTGATGACGATCGGCGCGAGCAGGTTCGCGGTCGGCCCGGTTTCGCGGATTGAGAGCACGGTCAGGCAGAAGACGTCTTCGCCGATCCGGGGCTGGCGCGCCACCGGCAGGCCGATCTCGTTCAAATCCTCCCCGGCTACCTTCAGCCGATACACCGGGTCCACGGCGAGCACCGGCATCGTGATGAAACACAGCCCCGGATCTTCGATACTCTGCAGATAGATCAGGGGATCGCTTTCCACAAAACGCACGGCCACAAAGCGCCTGCGTTCGTCGAAGCCCGGAAGGCCGCGGGGAAACTCCAGCTCCGATTCCGGCGCGTATTCGATCTTTCCAAAACTCTTCGTTTGCATTACCGGCATACCACCTCGTACTGCCCGGTAATCGGCGGAAATCGGGAGAACTTTATAGCCGGGGGGCAGAACGAAGCGGCGGCGGCGGCTGGTACAATGGCCGGGAATGCACTACCGGCGTGTCGTGGCGCTCTTGATCGGCTTGTGGATGGGAGGCGGACTCCTAATGGCCTGGTACGGCGCCCACAGTTTCACGAGCGTATCCAGCGTGATGAACGGCACGAACCCCGTCTTTGCCGTGCAGACGCGTCCCTTGGGGCGAGTCAACACCCGCATGGCGCTGCGCTATGAAATTGCCGAGCAGAACCGCTATCTCTTCGAAAACTGGGAGTACATTCAACTGGTTTTGGGAACGTTCTTTTTCAGCTACCTGCTGTTCGGCACGCTGGAAGGCAAGTTCTCGCTGGCGCTGGCACTGATTCTGCTGGTGCTTACCGCGATCGAACGATTCGGCTTATCCCCCATACTGGGGTCGATGGGCAAGAGCCTGGACTACCTGCCGGCCGACGTGGCGACCGGAGAGCGGGCGCGTTTCTGGCTGATCCACAGCGCCTACGTCGGATGCGAGGCGTTCAAACTGGGGGTGGGGATAGTGCTACTGACGCTGGTGCTGCGCCGCCATCGTTCAGTGGACCCCGTCAATCAGCTCAATATGGTCGATAAAGCCAATCACCGACATGTCAATTGGTGAGCCGGGCCTCCCGACGCTGGTCATCGCACTGAATCCTTCCGTGGAGAGCAGGACCTTGTCGCCGACGCCGGCATCGACCGCGTCCAGCGCGACAACGGCATCGCCGCGGTCGCTGCCGTCCAGATTCAAGGGTTGAACCAGCAGCAGTTTGCGGCCCTCGTGGGTGGCGTTTTTCTGGGTCGCCACCAGATCTCCGACGACGCGCGCGATCAGCATGGGGGCTTCTTCCGTCCGGACTTGCGCGGCGGCGCCGGGGTGGCGGCGGCAGCGGGCCGTTTCACGTGCACCTCGTCGACGATGCCCAC
>JAFDVU010000325.1 GCA_018268835.1 Acidobacteriota bacterium
TTTCTTTGGGGAGAAGATGGTCCCGGCGACATCGTGGTGCGTATCCGCCGTCTGGCCGGGAACGGATTTTTCGGCCGGGTGATGGATTGTTTTTACTGCCTGAGCCTGTGGGTGGCGGCGCCATTCGCCATGGCGATTGCGGGAACGTGGCCGGAGCGCGTGCTGACCTGGTTCGGGCTGTCCGGTGGGGCGATTTTGCTGGAGCGGTTGACCACTCACGAACACGAGCAGGGGCACGCTCCGGCGCCCCGCCCATCGCCAGAGACGGAGGAACGGGATGTCCTGCTGCGGTAGTCAGAGAGCGGCGCAGCGCCAGGGCGCGGCGTCCTCGGGAGGGAACCCGGCGGGTTACCGCACGGGTCCGGTGGAGTTCGAATACAACGGCGGCGGCACGCTTAGGATCGTCGGCCCGATGACGGGCGCGGTCTATCAATTCCCCGGCAGCGGGACGCGTGCCGTGGTGCAGGCGGCCGACGTGCCATCCATGGCCATGGTGCCGTCCTTGCGGCCCATTCGCTAAACCACAACGTACAGCACTCAACGGAATACGGAGGATGCATATGAGTGTGCTTAATCTGTCCCTGGACGCCTCACAGATCGCGGCGTCCGACCAGAAACAACAGAAAGTCCGCATCGCAATTCAGCAGGGCGGCACCACAAAATCGCAGGTCGTCGCGGTGGAGGGCGGAAAGGCCGCGGCCCGGTTCGATGTGGAGGCCAAGCAGGCGGCGCAGATCGCGGTAGGCCCGGAGAGCGCCAGCGAGGAAGACCTGTTCCACATGCAGACGCTGGTCACCAGCGTTTCGCCGCAGCAGTGGGCCGAGAAGAACACGCTCACGCTGCCGGCGCTGGTACTGACGCCGAAGTGGTGGAGCCTGTGGCTCACCTGGTGCCGCGACTTCACGATCAGTGGACGCGTGGTGTGCGCGGACGGGAGCCCGGTTCCGGGCGCCGAGGTGCACGCCTACGACGTGGACTACTTCTGGTGGTGGAGCAGCATCGGCCAGGTGGGGCCGACGGCGATCACCGACGCTTCGGGCCACTTCTCGATCAAGTTCCGCTGGTGCTGCTACTGGTGGCCGTGGTGGTGGTGGCGGCTGCGGCACTGGCGGCTGGAGCCGCTGCTGATCGACCGCATTCGTCCGGTGCTGGCGCTGAACCCGGCGATCCATATTCCCGAACCGGATCCGGTGCCGTCGCTGGATTGGGTGGCGCACCTCCCGCAGCCGGTACCCGTGCATCCCCCGCTACCGACGCATCCGGTAGTCCCGGTGCTGCCGGTGCGGCCTATCCCGGAGCCGGCATTGACCGCCGGCAAGGCCCTGGACCCTTCGATGCTGCCCGCATTGCAGGCGAAACTGCTGGCGGCCCTGCCGCACGTGCCCGAACTCGAACGGCTGCGGCTGTGGCCGTGGTTCCCGTGGGCGCCATGGTTCGATTGCACGCCGGACATCATCTTCAAGGTGACGCAGTCCTGCGCCGGCGGAGCGGCCAAGGTGATCGTCAACGAGAACATCTTCCAGACGCGCTGGAACATTCCCACCACGCTCAACGTGACGCTGGTGGCCAACCGGGACGCCTGCTGCGTGCCGCACCAACCCCCGCCGCCGGAAGGCGACTGCGTGCTGCTCACCGGAGTCTGCGGCGATCCGGGGACTCCTATCACCAGCCTGGGACACACCGGGGCGACCGCGGGCTACGCCGATCCCGGCGGCCGCGACCGTCCGTTCAGCGAATCGGTGTACGTAAGCGGGCAGTTCGGGACGTCGGCGCAGGCCGATTTCTACGAGATCGAATACACACCGCACGGCGCCGCGGCCTGGACTCCGCTGCCGCTGCCCGCGCTGGAGGCGATGACGCGCGGCTACTTCGACGCCACGATGCCGTGGCCGAACCAGTGGTTCTACGTGGCGTTCCCGGTGCTCACCTACGGGACGCGGCACGTGTATATGAGCCGGCACCGCTATGAGGTCCTGCACCCGCCGGCCAACTGGGGTAACCCGCTGAGCGGGCGCACGTGGTTCTACAACGTGAACCAGGTGGCGTCGATCCAGACCTCGGGGACGATCCCCGACGGCACGTACGACTTCCGCATCATCGGCTACAAGGCGCTGGGCAGCGGCGATCCCGACCCGGCCTCGCGCAAGGTGATGCCGGGCTGCGGCGGTCATGCCGAGAACAACCTGATGACGCTGCGCATCGACAACCGCGTGGTGGGTCCGCAGGTGCCGGGGACCGTGCACGTCTCGACCAGCGAACCCGACTGCGGCATCAACGCGGTGCGGCTGGGCGCTGTCAACCTGGCCCCCTGCGGCGCGGAGAAGTTGCAGCCGAATACCCCCTTCGAGGTGGACTTCTTCTGCACCGATCCGGACGGCCACCTGGACCACTACGAGATGATCCTGCGCTACGACCTGGGCAGCGTGAAGAATCTGCTGAGCACGGCCGACGTGGGATCGCTGACGCTGAGCGTGCTCTCCGGCGGGCCGCAAGGGCCCGA
>JAFDVU010000326.1 GCA_018268835.1 Acidobacteriota bacterium
CACAGCCTGCGTGAAATCGGGGCTGGGACCAAGTTCGGGGATAT
Organism: Acidobacteriota bacterium; assembly: GCA_018268835.1. Lineage (GTDB taxonomy): Bacteria > Acidobacteriota > Terriglobia > Bryobacterales > Bryobacteraceae > Solibacter. The sequence continues at coordinate 45 of JAFDVU010000326.1, forward strand.
CGCCGCCCGTGTACCCATCCACCTTGACCAGTTGCATGCTGAACTCGGCGGCAACCTTGTCCGGGTTCGCGGGGTCCTTCTTGAGAGCCGCGGCGGCCTGGTCGCCGGCACGCTGCAGAACGTCGTTGACCCGTTCCTTCTTCCACTCCGTGGCGAGGTCGCCCTTCACTTCGCTGAAGGGACGCAGGCCGGCCGCCTGCCGCTCCACCACTTGAAAGACGTGGTAGCCGTACGCCGTCTTAACCAGGTCGCTCTGGCCCGGCTTCAGGTTGAAGGCCGCGTCTTCGAACTCTTTCACCATCTGGCCGTTGTGCTGCACCCAGTATTCGCCACCCTTGTCCTTGGAACCCGGATCCTCACTGTACTGCTTGGCCAGTTTGGCGAAATCGGCGCCGGCGCGGACCTGTTTCAGCAGATCCTCGGCCTTGGCCTTGAGCTTCGGCTCGTCGGCGGCGGGCTTGCCCTGCGTCATGATCAGAATGTGCCGCACCTTGACGCGCTCCGGCACACGGAAGGCGTCCGGATTCTGGTTGTACATGCGCTGTAGATCGGCATCCGTGGGGGTGAGGGTGGCCTCCAGCTTCGCCTGGTCGGCGAGCAGGACGGCAAGGTTCTTCTTCTCCGGCACCGTGTAGCGCGCGGCGTTGGCCTTGAAGTACACTTCCATCTCGGCCTGGCTGGGCTGGACTTCGTTCTTGTACTTGTCCGCCGTCAGCTTCACATACTCGACCTTGACCTTCTCCGCCTTGCGCTTGTAGGCGGCCTCGATCTCCTCGGGGGTCACGATGGTGCCTTCCATGGCGATGTCACGCAGGCGCGCGATCATGATCTGGCGGCGCAGGTCGCCCTCAAACTGATCGATGGTCATGTTCTGCTGCGCCAACATGGCCGCGTACTGCGCGTTGCCGACGAACTTGCCGTCCGGGAAGAGGTTGGGGATCATCTGGCGGATCGTCTCCGCTACCTCCGCGTCGGAAACCTGGAAGCCCAGCCGCTGCGCCTCCATGTACAGGGCCCGGTCGGTGATCATCTGATTCACCATCTGCGGCACGTAGTTCGGCAGAATCTCCGGCGGCAACTGGCGGTTGCGCATGGTCATCTGGATGATGCTCTGCACTTCAGGCAGGGTGATGACTTCCTTGCCGACTTCGGCCACGACCACGTCGCTTCCCGAACCGGCTCCCGTGTTGTAATTCGGGATCAGGTACAGCAGCATCCCGGCGGATACCACCAGCAGGATGCCTCCGAGCAGGATACGAGTCGTCGTCTGCCGGCTTCGAAACAGATCAAACATTTGCGCAGAACTCCAGTGAATCGATCAAAAGGGGATACCGTAATTATAGCGCGCCGGAGCCATCCGGCACAGTCGCCTATTTGCGCGACACGTGGCCCATGGGAAACACCGGCACCGGCGGACGATTGCCCAACCCGCACTCGGCGTGGACCGCCCGCACCGCCTTCTCCAACCCGTCGCGGCGCACCACCACCGCGATGGTGAGTTCGCTCGAACCCTGGGCGATGGCGATGATGTTGACCTGAACCCGCGAAATCGCCGTGAAGATGCGTCCGGCAAGCCCGGCCTTGCCCTGCATGCCCTGGCCGACCGCGGTGAGCAATCCCACGTTGCGGTCCACTTCGATCGGGTGCAGGTAGTTGTGGGCCAGCTCGAGCGCCAGCGTCTGTTCCAGCGCGCGCAGCGAGCGGTCCAGTTCCTCCTCACGCACCAGGAAGCAGAAGCTCTGCCGGTAGCTGGAACTGGAGACGATGAGGACTTCGACATCGGCGCGGGCGATCGCGTCGAGCGCGCGCGCCATCACCTGCACACCGTTGATTTCGGCGCTCGCCGGCTCCAGCGAAACCAGCGCGACGTTGCGCATGGAAGCCACCGCGCGCGTGCCCTGCGGCACCGTCATCGCGGGCACGATGCGGGTGCCGGGTTTTTCCGGCGCGAAGCTGTTCTTGCTCCACACCGGGATCTGCTTCTCCACCAGGGGCGCCAGCGTGCGCGGATGCAGCACCTTGGCTCCGGCATAGGCCAGTTCGGCGGCCTCGGCGTAGGTGATCTCGTCGAGCACCTCGGCGTCCGGCACCAGCCGCGGGTCGGCGCTCATGATGCCGTCCACGTCGGTCCAGATCCACAGTTCGGCCGCGTCCAGCGCAGCGGCCAGAATGGAGGCGGAGAAATCGCTGCCCCCGCGGCCCAGCGTGGTGGGGCGCCCGTCCGCGGTGGCGCCGTTGAAGCCGGTGACGATCGGCACGGTGCCGCTTTCGAGCAGCGGGACCAGCACCTGCGCGGCCTTGGCGCGGGTCGGCTCCATCAGCGGCGAGGCATTGCCGAATACCGCGTCCGTGACCACCACGTCGCGGGCGTTGATCCCGGCGGCGCTCGTCCCGGCCGAATTCAGGTAGGCCGAAACCAGCAC
>JAFDVU010000327.1 GCA_018268835.1 Acidobacteriota bacterium
ACAAGACGTACCGCAACTCCATCAACGCGCGCATCGCCCGCGACCAACGCATCCCCACCGGCACCAGCGTGCGGGGCACCGACACTTTTTTCCAACACTTTGGCAACCCCGAAAGCGCCGACACCGTGGTGATCCTCCACGTCGCCACCGAGTACGTGGACAAGCTCACGAACGGCACCTCGTCTTTCTCTCAGGACGTCACGCTCCCGGTCAACAAGGGCAACCCCCTTTTCCTCAAGCTCGCTTTTACTTGCGTGAACCGGCCGCCGCCGCCGCCTAGTCCTGCGTTTTTGGTCCACCTGAATGGCTTCTCACCGTACTGCCAGTCGCGTGACGACCTCTTCACTGCACTTCACGCCAAGGGCTTTCAACCCGATGGCGAACGGTTTATCCTGAGGCCCATCAACAGCCACGCGCGCATGCAGTGCACCTTCACCGCCAGCAAAGTCCCGGACGGGTTCGAGGCTGGCTCCATTCCCCTCCCGATGCCCGACTTTCCCGGCTGGCACGTCAGCTACAATGTCACGCCCCTCCCCCACGGCGACACACGCCCCACGTCGGGCATCACAAAGACCCGCGTCAGCCAGGTCATGAACCAGGCGATGCTGGAAGACAATGAGTACGTCAAGTCGACGCGCGCGAGGCTCAACGTCAAAATCATTTCTCGCCCACCCGCGGCCAGCAGCGACGACACGCAGCCCAAGGCACCGCGCCACGTCGCCCAGGGACCGTCGGGCGGCAACACGGAAAGGCCGCCAGCGGCCGGTCATGATCCGGCTCACGGTGGCACCGCCACGAACACGGACGCCGCACCGGACGCCTCTGGCGCAGCTGCCGGCGGCGACGTCAACGCGCTAGACGAACGCGACGAGGATGCGATGAGCGAGGGAGTCCCGGGCGCGCCGGACCCCGCCGACGTGAGGGCAGCGAGTGCGCCTCACGCTGATCACGCCGAGAGCGACAATATGGACGCGGGTGAGCGCAATGGAGGGCTCGAGGGCGGGAGGACGCCTCCCGACGCTTCTCCCTCGGCGACCCCGCACTCTGGGGACGCGAAACGCGTTAGGACGGACCGTGGCGCGGCGACTCCCTCGGAGTCGGGATCTTCGTCACAGTCACTGCCGCAGTCGACGACCAAGCCAGGCGAACGTCCCCAAGGCCCACCGCGCGTCGGCGCGGCCAAGACGACGGCCAAAGAACCCTCAGAAGCGGCCTTGATTGACAAACCGGCGGCGACAATGTCGGCGGCGTCCATCGCAGCATGCGCGGCTAGTGAGGCACACAAGGAAAAGGGCGGCGGCGGCGGACAGTCGCATTAGCGGGTCACGCAATTGCTTGACCTTCTAACTTGTCGTTTCTTTTTTTTTTCTTTTGCCTTTTTACCTAATCCATCAAGATACAAAATCAACATCAAGACGTCCACTCGATGGAGTCACCACCACCTACCGACCTTCCCGTCACTCTTCTTCTGCAGACGCAGAACACACCACCTCCCGCGGCCCAGACCCCTGCGGCCACGACACCCCCTCTTCCGGAGCGACGACGCTCACAACGCCTCGCAGTTCGCGACGCACCTCCTCCGGTCTACACGACCGGGAGAGAGCGGCGCACGCTGCGGGTCACAGCGACGGGGACGCGTGGCGTCACGCCGCACGTTGGCGGCACGGCGCCCGACGGCCCGCCGGGAGGCGCCGCGCCGCCAGCGCGCGACACTGACAATACGCGCTCCCCCTCGCTCACCGTACTCTCAATCAATGCGCGCAGTGTCGGCGCCGGCGAGAAACTCGCCGGCCTGCTGACGCGCGCTTCCGAACTTCATGCTGACGTGCTGTTGGTGCAGGAGACGTGGTGGCGCCCTGGCGAGGGCGTCATCACGCCGCCTGCCTCGGTGGCACCGGTGGCACTTGAATGGCATGATCCCATCACGCATTCGTCGGCGCCGCTCACGGCGGCGGCGGCCGTGCACGCTGGCGTCGCCATCTACGCTAGTCGCCGCGCGCGCGCTCTGTTCCCAACCATCGTCCCGCTCCCCGAGTTGGACGACTGGCCCGGTTTCTTTTGCGCCGCGCTGCTGACGGACTCGGGCGGCCTCACGACCGCCGTTGCATCCATCTACGCCCCGGAGCGCGTTGAGCGGGCTAGATATTTTGACGCACTTTCTTCCCACTTGCAGGGCGTTGCGACGCGCCACACGGTCGACCGCTGGATCATTGGCGGCGACTGGAACGTGGTGCTCGACGCCCAGGACCGCACCTCCTCGCTGCGCCATGGCGAGAACGGTGCCGCCGGCCTCCACGCCATCGTGGACGCGCTGGGCCTGCGCGACGTCTTCCGCACCCTGCACCCCGACGAACGCGAGTACACGCACTCGCACACCAACAGCAACAGCCAGTTGCGCCAGAGCCGACTCGATCGCATCTATGCGACGCACGTGGGAGCCGCCTCGATCG
>JAFDVU010000328.1 GCA_018268835.1 Acidobacteriota bacterium
CGTCCCTGGCAACTGCTGATTCCGCCCGGTGTGGCGCACGGCTACAAAGTCATCGGCGGCGAGGATGCCATGCTGGTCTACCTCACCGACAGGTTCTATAATCCCGACGACGAGGGCCGGATTCCCTACGACGACCCCGGGATCAATTACGATTGGGAAACGCAGCGCAAGTAACCGCTGCCCACATTACCTATGAAGCTCCTCATTACGGGCGGCGCCGGCTTTATCGGCAGCGCGTTTGTGCGCATGGTCGTCGGCCAGACCGATTACCACGCCGTCAATCTCGATAAGCTCACCTACGCGGGCAACCTGGAAAATCTCTCCGCGGTGGAAGGCAGCGAGCGCTACCGCTTCGTCCACGGCGATATCTGCGACGCCGCGCTGGTCGATTCGCTGCTCGCCGAAGAGCGTCCCGACGCCATCGTGCACTTCGCCGCCGAGTCCCACGTGGACCGCAGCATCCTGTCGCCGGAGCCGGTGGTCCGCACCAACCTCAACGGCACCTTCACGCTGCTCGACGCCGCCCGACGCCACTCCGTGCCGCGCTTCCTCCACGTTTCGACGGATGAAGTGTACGGCAGCCTGGAAGCTCCCGCCGAAGCCGGCGAGGACTACCCGCTCAACCCGAGCAGCCCGTATTCGGCCTCGAAAGCGGGCAGCGACCTGCTCGCCCGGTCGTACTTCGTCACCTTCAAACTGCCGGTGGTCATTACCCGCGCGAGCAACAACTACGGGCCGTATCAATTTCCCGAAAAGCTCATCCCGCTGATGATCACCAACGCGCTCGACGCCCAGCCGCTGCCGGTCTATGGCGACGGGCAGCAGGTGCGCGACTGGCTGTACGTGGACGATCACTGCCGCGGCATCCTGGCCGCGCTCGCCAAGGGACGCGAAGGCGAGATCTACAACATCGGCGGCAACCGCTCGCTGCCGAACCTGGATGTGGTGCGCCAGGTGCTCGCCGCCACCGGCCGCGGCGAGAGCCTGATCACGTATGTGAAGGACCGCCCGGGCCACGACCGCCGCTACGCGCTCTCCAGCGAGAAACTCATGCGCGAAACCGGCTGGGAGCCCGTCACGAATTTTGAGGCGGGGCTTTCACGGACCATCGAGTGGTATCGCGCGAATACGGCGTGGGTGTCGCGGGTGCGCAGCGGCGAGTACCGCGCCTACTACGAACGCAACTACGGCGGACGCGCCCTGGCCCGCTAGGGGGGACCGCATGCGTGTGGCCATCGAAGGGGCGCCGCTCGCCATGACGAGCGGCGGCCTCGCGCGCTACACCGCCGAATTGAGCGTCGCCCTCGCCCGCTGCTTCCCGGACGACGAGTACTACCTGGTCAGCGACCAGCCCTTCGAATTGCCCCCCGCCGCGCCCGCCAACCTGCGCCGCGGCGGCGGGCCGCGCAACCCCATCGAGCGCCGCTGGTGGCTCTGGGGACTGGCCCGCGAACTCGCGCGCCTCGGCGCCGACCTGGTGCACGGCCCCGATTTCGCCGTGCCCTACCTCTCGCGCCGTCCCAGCGTCCTCACCATCCACGACCTCTCGCCCTGGATGGATCCGCGCTGGCACCACGCCGCGAAACGCGTCCGCCGCCGCACCCCGCTGCTGCTCGATCTCGGACTGGCCACCATGGTGATCACTCCCGGGGAAAGCGTCCGCCGCGCCGCCATCGAACGCTTCCGCCTGCGGCCGGAGCGGGTCGTGGCCGTCCCCGAAGCCGCCGCAAGCTGGTTGCGCCCGGTGGACGCGCCCCCGCCCGCGCGTCCCTACTTCCTCTTCGTCGGCACCATCGAGCCGCGCAAGAATCTCGCCGCCGTGGTGGACGCCTGGCGCGAGGTGCGAAGAAGTCACGATGTGGACCTGGTGATCGCCGGACGCCGCCGCGCCGACGCGCCCGAGATCGGCGAAGAGCCCGGTTTGCGTCTCATTGGAGAAGTGGCTGATGGCGCCCTTCCCGCGCTCTACTCCGCGGCGGCGGCGTTCGTCTACGCATCGCTTTACGAAGGTTTCGGGCTCCCGGTGCTGGAGGCGATGCAGTGCGGCGCGCCGGTGATCGCTTCGCGCGCGGTCGCCGAGGCGGCCGGCGACGCGGCGCTCTACGCCGATGACGCGCCGGCCATCGCCGCGGCGATGCGCGCTCTCCTCGCCGACCCCGCCCACTGCGCCGCGTTGCGCGTTCGCTCGCTCGCCCGCGCCGCCGAATTCTCCTGGGAGCGCACCGCCCGCGCCACCCGCGAGGTCTACAATGAAGCCCGGAGCCGCTTCCGTGACTAATACCGTCCGAGTAGCCCAGGCCTCCCGGCCTGCCTTTGGACAGAACCGGCATCCGCGTGGCAAGCCCCAAA
>JAFDVU010000329.1 GCA_018268835.1 Acidobacteriota bacterium
CTGGGCGGCGAAGGGCGGTTCGCCGCGATGGGCAATGTGCAGGTGGAGGAAGCGCAGCGCCTGGTCGGCATGTGCCTTGACGCGGGCGTGAACCTCTTCGACACCGCCGACATGTACTCCGCCGGGAAGTCGGAGGAAGTCCTTGGCCAGGCGCTGGGCGCCCGCCGCAAGGAGATCGTGCTGGCAACCAAGGTCTTCTTCCGGATCGAACCCGGCACTAACAAGGTCGGGCTATCGCGGCGCCACATCGTGGAATCCTGCGAAGCCAGCCTCCGCCGGCTCGGCACGGATTACATCGACCTCTACCAGGCGCACAACTTCGACTCCTTCACGCCGCTCGAAGAGACCCTGCGTGCCTTCGACGACCTGATCGCCGCCGGCAAGATCCGCTACGCCGGCTGTTCGAATTATTCCGGATGGCACCTCATGAAGGCCATGTCCATTTCGGAAAGGCTCGGAATCGAACGTTACATCACGCAGCAGATCAACTATTCGCTGATCGCCCGGGAGGCCGAACACGAACTCGTTCCCTGCGGACTCGACCAGCGTATCGGCATTATGGCGTGGAGCCCCCTGCAGGGCGGTCTTCTCACCGGAAAGTTCCGCCGCGGCGCGGCGCGGCCGGAGGAATCGCGGCTGAATACCCTGGAACCCGCCGGCACCATCGATGAGGAGCGGCTCTACCGCATCGTGGACGCGCTGGCCGAAATCGCGGCCCAACGCGGTGTCTCCATCTCTCAGGTCGCGCTCAACTGGGTCATGTGCAAGCCAGGCGTCGACACGGTCATCATCGGCGCGCGCAACCAGCGGCAACTCGCGGATAACCTCGCCGCCGTCACCTGGAGCCTCACCGGCGCGGAAGTGGAGCGGCTCGACGAGGTCAGCGCGCTCCCGCTACCCTACCCCTACTGGCATCAGCGCAAATTCGCCGGAGACCGCAACCCGCCGGCGCGGCACGTTCGCTGAACCCGGCAGGCACCGCAAGATCCCAGAAGCACGCAGCGATACATCCGCCGGAATGCCTGGCCGGGATGGACCGCCAGTGGTGGTTTTCAGCCACGAGGAGGCGCGTTGAGTGGGACGTTTGCGCCATGGAATCAACCGGTTGGCGTTTGGTCCGAAAGGTGCACCCGTATACAGCGATTACAGTAGCAACTGGAGTTCTCCGGATGCGTCTGATGAGGTGAACGTTGTTGGGCCGAACAAAAGGCGGTGGTTATGAAAGCGTTCGAGCAGGGCGTTGATGGCTTCGCGCGGCAGGGGATCGGCTTCATCTGCGTAGCGCTGTTGGTTTCTTTTCCTTTCGCTGTGCAGCTTCCGGCGCAGGACACGGTACCGGCCCAACCGCCGATTTCGCAACCCGCCCAAATGCTCACACCGGAGCAGTTGGACGACCTGGTGGCACCGGTGGCGTTGTATCCCGACGGACTTCTCAGCCAGGTGCTGGTGGCGTCCACGTATCCCCTGGAAGTCGTCGAGGCATCGCAGTGGATGCAGCAGAACGGCGGGCTGCAAGGGCAGGCATTGATGGACGCGGCGCGCCAGCAGAACTGGGACCCGAGCGTGCAAGCGCTGGTGGCGATTCCCGATGCGCTCACCCGCCTCAGTTCCAACGTAAGCTGGACCACGGCCCTGGGCAACGCGTTTCTGGCGCAGCAGCAGGACGTAATGAACGCGGTACAGCGCATGCGCTCGCGCGCGCAGGCCAACGGCAGGCTGAGTTCGGATGCGCAGCAGACGGTAACCACGCAGACGCAGAACGGGGACACGGTGATCGAGATTGTGCCGGCCGACCCGCAGGTGGTTTACGTGCCGGAGTATAACCCGGAGTACATCTGGGGCCCGCCGGTTTGGGGCTACTATCCGCCCTTGTACTATCCGGCGGTGAGCTTCGGATTCGGATTCGGTCCGGGCATTTACATGGATGCGTTCTTCGGCGGTTGGGGCGGCTGGGGGATTGGCGGCTGGGGCGGTTGGGGCTGGGGCCCGAACTGGTTCAACTGCACGATCATCCAGAACGGCGGTTTCTTCAACCGGTACGGATTCCGTAACTTCTACGGGGGATTCGGGCGCGGCGGCGTGTGGGCCCACAATCCCTACCACCGCATGGGCGTGGCCTATCCGAACCAGCGCCTGGGGCAGCGCTTCGGCGGGAATTATGTCGGTCGCAACGGCGGGTTTCACGCGGGCACGGGTGTTGGTGCGCTGCGCGGCGCTGGCGTTGCCGCCGGACAGTTCCGCGGCGGACAGTCCTTCGCGGGCAATCGCGGCGGATGGCAGCGTTTCGGAGGCGCGAATGGCGCGGCGCGGGGCGGCGCCGTGGGCGGCGGACAGGT
>JAFDVU010000032.1 GCA_018268835.1 Acidobacteriota bacterium
TTGAAAGGAATGGCGGGGACGACGGGGCTCGAACCCGCGACCTCCGACGTGACAGGCCGGCGTTCTAACCAACTGAACTACGTCCCCGCTGTGTCACGCTAGACAACTGAATGTTAACACGGCTGGCCATGCGCGCGCAAAGCCGCGACGCCTGTTAACGTGTATGGCATGCGGAATCTTCGCCTTGCCTGCTGCGCTACCGCGCTCGCCGTCACCGCCTTCGCCGCCGACCCTAAGGCCACCCCTGAAGAGGCGCGCAAGTTCATCAACGATGCCGAACAGAAGCTCCTCACCCTCGGGGTCGATGCCGGCCGCGCCGACTGGATCAAATCCACCTACATCACCGACGATACCGAAGCCGTCTCAGCGCTGCTCGACGAGCGCGCCATCTCCGCCACCGTGGACTACGCCAAGAAGTCCACGCGCTTCGACGGTCTCAAGCTCGACCCCGTTACCGCCCGCAAAATCAAGCTGCTCAAACTCTCCCTCACCATCGCCACTCCCAGCGACACAAGGGAGGCCGAGGAACTCACCCGCATCACCGCCGCCATGGAGGGCGCCTACGGCAAGGGCAAGTATTGCCCCAGCGGTCCGGAGAGCTGCAAGAACCTGGACCAGCTCGAGAGGATCCTGGCCGAGAGTCGCGACCCCAGGGAACTCTTGGACGCCTGGGTCGGATGGCAGGCCATCGCGCGGCCCATCCGCAAGGATTTCGTGCGCTACGTAGAACTCGCCAACAAGGGCGCGCGCCAGCTCGGCTTCCTGGATAACGGCGCCATGTGGCGCTCCAAGTACGACATGAAGCCCGATGAGTTCGCCGCCGAGCTCGACCGCCTCTGGGAACAGGTCAAGCCGCTGTACCTGTCGCTGCACGCCTACGTGCGCAGCCGCCTGCGCGAGAAGTACGGCGACCTCGTCCCCGCCGGCGGACCCATCCCCGCGCAGTTGCTCGGCAACATGTGGGCGCAGGACTGGTCCAACATCTATCCGCTGGTGGCGCCGCCCAACTCCGCTCCCGCCTACGATCTCACCGAACTGCTCAAGAAGAAGAACACCGACTGGAAGCAGATGGTGAAATACGGCGAAGGCTTCTTCCTGTCGCTCGGCTTTGCGCCCCTGCCCGCCACCTTCTGGGAACGCTCGCAGTTCGTGCGCCCGCGCGACCGCGATGTGGTCTGCCACGCCAGCGCCTGGGATGTGGATTCGGTTGACGACCTGCGCCTGAAGATGTGCATCCAGATCACCGGCGAGGACTTCCTCACCATCCACCACGAACTCGGCCACAACTTCTATCAGCGCGCCTACAACCGGCAGCCGCCCAGCTTCCGCGACAGCGCCAACGACGGCTTCCACGAAGCCATCGGTGACACCATCGCGCTCTCCGTCACGCCCGAATACCTCGTGAAACTCGGCCTGCTCGACAAGGCCCCCGACGCTTCGAGCGATATCGGCCTGCTCATGCAGCGCGCGCTCGAAAAGGTGGCGTTTCTGCCCTTCGGCCTGGTCATCGATCAATGGCGGTGGAAGGTGTTTAACGGGGAGATCCCGCCGGAGAAGTACAACCAGACCTGGTGGGAGTTGCGCCGCAAATACCAGGGCATTGCGCCGCCGGTGGAGCGCACTGAGGCGGATTTCGACCCCGCCGCGAAGTACCACGTAGCGGCCAACGTGCCCTACATGCGCTACTTCCTGGCCGACATCCTCCAGTTCCAGTTCCACCGTGCGCTGACCGGGACCGCCGGCTGCGCGGGGCCGCTCAATCGCTGCTCCATCTACGGCAACCGCGAGGCCGGCGCCAAGCTCAACGCCATGCTCGAAATGGGCGCCAGCCGTCCCTGGCAGGAGGCTCTGGAGAAGATCGCCGGCACGCGGCAAATGGACGCTACCGCCATTCGCGATTACTTTGCGCCGCTACAGAAGTGGCTCGACCAGCAGAACAAGGGCAAGCCGGTGGGCTGGTAGCGGAACCCGCCGCCCAATCGCTTACGAGTACAGTTTTTCCACGTACCCTTTGACGTCCGAGACCGCCTGTACCTCCAGTTCCAGGTGCAGGCGATCGAGGGCCTCCAGCGCGTTCAGAAAACTGTAGCCGGCCCGGCTCTGGGGGCCGTAAACACTCACCACCAGTTCACACAACTGGCGAAGGCGCGCCGTGGTGCGTTTCATTTCTTCGCCGAGTTCGCGGTGTTCTTCAAGTGTGAGCGGGGCTGGACTCTTGTGCATTCCACTCCTGATGCAATAGCCACTCCCGTTACGATCGAGCGATGGCAAGGCCGATGCTGCGCGGTTCGCGAGGCCGCTCTGCCGGCGGCCTTCGTAACTTGAGTCTAACATGCGGCACCCTGATACACTGAAATACGATGGCCAACGAAATCTACGCCGCCTTCGACACCACGGAAGGCAAATTCAAAGTGAAGCTGTTCGCCGACAAGGTGCCGAACACGGTGGATAACTTTGTCTCGCTCGCCGAAGGCACCAAGACCGGCAAGCCGTTCTACGACGGCACCGTCTTTCATCGGGTGATTCCCGATTTCATGATTCAGGGCGGCGACCCGGAGGGCACGGGCCGCGGCGGCCCCGGCTACCGCTTCGCCGACGAGTTCCACAAGGAACTCAAGCACACCAAGGCCGGCATTCTCTCCATGGCCAACGCCGGACCTAACACCAACGGCAGCCAGTTTTTCATCACCGTGGCGGCCACGCCCTGGCTGGACAACCGCCACAGCGTGTTCGGCGAAGTCACCGAAGGCTACGATGTGGTGAAGCGCATCTCCGAGGTTCCGCGCGGCGCGCAGGACCGTCCCGTGAAGGAAGTGCGCATCAACTCCGTAAAGATCGAGAGGCCTTGAGACTAGCCATCTTCGGCGGCACCTTCGATCCGGTTCACGAGGCGCACCTGGCGATTGCCCGCGCCGCCGCCGACGGTTTCGCTCTCGACCGTGTGCTGTTCGTGCCCGCCGCGCATCCGCCCCACAAGCGCGGCGCCACGCACGCATCCTTCGCGGACCGCCTGAGCATGATCGAACTCGCGGTCCGCGGCGACGCCCGCTTCGAGGCGTCGCGCCTGGAAGAGTTCACCGCCTGTAGCTACTCGATCGATACCATCGAGCGCGTGCGTGCCCTGCTCGCGCCGGAGGATGAACTCTTCTTCCTGATCGGCGCGGACGCCTTCGCCGAGATCCGCACGTGGAAGCGCTGGGAGGACGTGGCGCGCGCGGTCCACTTCCTGGTCGCCACCCGTCCCGGTGCGTCCTATGACGTACCATCCGGCGTGACCGCCGATCGCGTGGATGCCGTGCGCCTGCCCGTCTCCTCCTCGGACGCGCGCCGTGCTCTCGCCGCCGGCGAACGTCCCGCGTCGCTTCCTCCCGCGGTGCTCGAATACGCCCTGGCGCACCGGCTGTATCGCCCCGTCCCGTGACCGGAAATCTGTCTCACCGCGCCACAGTGCTGTGTCCCATCGCTGCAAACCGCCCCGCCCCGGCGGCGCCGCTCCGTGAGAGACAATCCGCTCTAAGTCACGGCAAAGCTTGCCTCTAAAACATACTTGGCGCATTATGTTTTATGGGGAGGATACATTGGCACGCGCCGTGCAGATCGTCCGGTGCAGCTCTCTTCCCGTCCGGACTGCCCCACCCTCATTTGGAGGTCTATTGTGAAGCGATATTTCTCTCTCTACATCCTGATTGCTCTTCTGGTTGCCGCCGGCGCGGCGGATCTGCGCGCCCAAAACGTGGTTGTGGATAAGAGTCAGCTCACGCTTTCGGCGCCCTACGGCGGTGCCGCGGCGACCGGCCAGGTCACGGTGACCAGTTCCACCGGCGCCGCCATGACGTTCTTCACGTTCTCCAACAACCCCTGGATCAAGATCAACGATCAAAACAGCACCAGCGGCACCACGCCTTCCACCATCACCGTGAAGGCCGACCCCACGGGTCTCGCCCCGGGCACCTACAACGGTTCGATTTCGGTCTTCGGCGGAGCCAACAGCGTGACCGTCAATGTCGCCCTTACCGTGAGCAGCATCGGGGTCAGCCCGTCGAGCGTCACCTTCAGCGGCTACACGGTCGGCGGCACCACGCTCCCCGGCGCGCAGGCGATTGCGTTGAGCGGCGTCGCCACGCAATTCACGGCGGTTGCCAACACAACCAACGGCGGCGCATGGCTTCAAATCACGCCGGCCACGGGCACCTCGCCCGGCACCATCTTCGCGCAACTCAATCCGGCGATCGTTCCCGGACTCGCCGTGGGAACCTACACGGGACAGATCACGATCACCCCGGTAGGCGGCACCACCAACGTCCCGGTCAACATCCCCGTCACCCTCACGGTGTCGGCGGCGCCGGTGGTCACGGCGACTCCGAGCCCGCTGCAGTTCACCGTACAGATCGGGGGCACCAATAACATCACCACCCAGACCCTGACGATTGCCACCGCGCCGGCCGCCCAGATCACCTACGGCTTCACGGCTACCGTGAGTCCCAATCCCGCCGGCAAGAACTGGATCACTGTGAATCCGCCCAGCGGCGCGACAGACCCACAGAGCGGCAGCGCGCCGGTCACTATCGGGGTGGATTTCACCGGCCTCCCCGCCGGAACCTACACCGGCCAACTCACCCTGATCACACCGGGTGCCAGCCCCGCGCAGACCAACATTCCGGTCAGCCTGACGGTTTCCAGTTTGCCGCTCCTGAACGTCCCGTCGACTCCGCTGAGTTTCACCTACCAGTTGGGCACCGCCGTGCCCGCGGCGCAGAACGTGAACATCACCGCTACCAGCGGGACCCTGAATTACACGGCCGCGGCCAGCGCCGCCGCGCCCTGGCTTACGGTCCCCGCCAGCGGAAGCACGGCGGCGCCCCTCGCCGTATCCGTGAATCCCGCGGGACTCGCGCCCGGCACTTACACCGGCACCATCACGGTGACCTCGGCCGGCGCCGGCAACAGCCCTCAGACCGTCAACGTCACGCTCAAGGTAACCAACGATCCCGTGATCGTCACCAGCCTCGCTTCGGCCGCTTTCGCGTACCAGATCGGCCAGGCGGTTCCCGCGTCGCAGTTGCTCAAGATCACCAGCAGCACCGGGGCGCCCCTGACCTTCACCGCCACTCCGGTCCTGACAGGTTGCACCTCGACCTCGTGGCTGGCGCTGAATGGCAACGCCGGCGCCACGGTCAGCGGCAGCACCGACGCCTCGCTGGTGGTCAGCGTGAATCCCACCGGGCTGGCCGCGGGAACCTGCCAGGGCAAAATCACGATCGCCGCGACCGTGACCTCGACCGGCGCCGCCGCCGTCAACAGTCCGCTGGATGTTCCGATCACTCTGTACGTTTCCACTACGCCCCTGCTGGTGGTCTCGCCGTCCGCGCCGCCCACCTTCACCGTCGGGGTTGGCGCCCAGTCCGCGCCGCCGCAGACTATCACCCTGACCAGCACTTCCGCCGCGGCCGCGGACCAGTTGAACTACTCCGTCACCTTCCAGACGAACAACGGCGGTAGCTGGCTGTTCGTCGGTCCGCTCTCCGGCACCACCGTGTCGCCCAACAACACGATCACCATCTCGGTGATTCCCAGCCTGCTCAGCGCCGGCACGTACAGCGGCACCGTGACCATCACGGCCACCGGCACCGCCGCCGTGGCCAACAGTCCCGTGAGCATCCCGGTCACCCTCACGGTCGCTCCGGGATCGCTGACGCTGAGTTCAACCTCGTTGAGCTTCAGTTCCACCCTGGGCGGCGCCAAGCCTGCCACCCAGACGGTCACCGTCGGCTCCAGCGGCACGTCGCTCAACTACACCGCGGTCTCCAGCGCCGCGTGGCTGTCGGTCACGCCGGCCAACGGAAACACCGCCTCCAGCGGCACCCTCACGGTCGGGGTGGATCCCACCAATCTCGCCGCCGGCACGTACAACGGGACCATCACGGTGACTGCGCCGGGCGCCGGCAACAGTCCGGCGACCATCAACGTCGCGTTCATCGTCCAACCGGGCACGATCTCCGCGCCCACCACCACCCTCACCTTCAACCAGCTCGCCGGAGGGGCGGCGCCGGCCGCGCAGACCATCGCGGTGACCGGTACGCCGGGTCCGCTCAACTTCACCGTCGCCACCAGCGCCAATACCTCGTGGCTGAGCGTGACCCCGGCCAGCGGCACCACGCCCGGCAGTGTGCAGGTCAAGGTGAACGCCGGCAGCATGGCGGTCGGCCAGTATACGGGCAGCGTGATAATCACCTCCGCCGGAGCGGCCGGCAGCCCGATCACGGTGCCGGTGGTGTTCAACGTCACCGCGTCCCAGACGCTGACCGCGAACCCCGCGTCGCTCACCTTCAACTACGTCGTCGGCCAAACCGTGCCCGCGTCGCAGAACGTCGCCGTTACGATCAGCGGCGGCAGCGCCTCCATCGCGGCGCAGGTCTCCAGCGCGGCTTCCGCCTGGCTCGCCGTCTCTCCCGCCAGCGGGACCACTCCCGCGAACCTCACCATCGCCGTGACTCCGGGCACGCTCTCCGCCGGCACCTACAACGGTACCGTCAGCGTGACCTCGCCCAGTTCGCTCACTCCGCTCAACATCAACGTGACGCTCACCGTGGTCGCGATTCCGAAGCCGGTCATCACGGCCATCGACAACGCCGCCAGTTACTCCACCGGCGGCATCTCTCCGGGTGAGAACATCACCATCTTCGGCACCGGCGTCGGCCCCGGCACCCTGGCACAGGGCACCGTTTCCAACGCGGCCTGGACCACGACCGCGGGCAACACGCGCGTGCTCTTCGACGGCGTTCCCGCGCCCGTGATCTACGCTTCCGCCACCCAGACCAGCGTCATGGTTCCCTACGGCACCAGCGGACGCACCACCACCAGTATCGTGGTCGAGTACAGCGGCGTGCGGTCCGACGCCGTCTCTTACAACGTGGTGGCCGCCGCGCCCGGCATCTACACGCTCAACCAGCAGGGCACCGGCCCGGGCGCCGTCCTCAATCAGGACGGGGTCACGGTCAACAGCCCGGCCTCGCCCGAAAAGCGCGGCAACGTCGTCGCCGTCTACATGACCGGTGAAGGCCAGACCCTACCCGCCGGCGTCGATGGCACGATCATTCCCGCCGTCGTCAGCGCGCTGAAGAAGCCGATCCTGCCGGTTACCGCCACCGTCGGCGGCGTCGCGGCCAACGTGCTCTACTACGGCAGCGCGCCGGGCCTGGTCTCCGGCGTCATGCAGGTCAACGTGCAAATCCCCGCCGGCGTGGCCACGGGCAGTTCCATCCCGATCCAGATCACCGTCGGGACCGCGCCTACCCAGCCCGGCGTCACCATCGCAGTCAGCCAGTAACGCGCCTGGCCTCTCCACTTCAGCCCGCTCCGCTAACCCCGGGGCGGGCTTTTTTATTTCGACCGCGCAGCGGGTGTACCATGGTTCCCATCCGGAGCTAACCCATGAATCGCCGTCACTTTCTCGGAGCCGGTCTGGCCGGCCTCACTCTCTCCGCCGCCCGCGGCTACGCCGAACCGTTCGCCGACCAGCCGCCCTTGCGCGTCGGACTCATCGGCTGCGGCTGGTACGGCAAGAGCGACATCTTCCGCCTGGTACAGATTGCGCCGGTCGAAATCGTCTCCCTGTGCGACGTGGACCGGCACAACCTCGAAGAGGCCGCGCAGTGGGCCGTGGAGCGCCAGAAGTCGAAGAAGAAGCCGCGCCTCTTTACCGACTACCGCGAAATGCTCGCGCAGAAGGACCTCGACATGGTCGAGGTGGCGACTCCGGATCACTGGCACGCCCTGCCCATGATCGCCGCCGCCAAAGCCGGCATCGACATGTACGTGCAGAAGCCCATCAGCGTGGACATTGTCGAAGGCCAGGCCATGCTCGCCGCCGCGCGCAAATACAAGCGCGTGGTGCAGGTCGGGATGCAACGGCGCAGCACGCCGCACCTGATCGAAGCCCGTGAAATCGTCCGCGAAGGGCGGCTCGGCACCATCGGGCACGTCGAGATCTATTCGTACGGCGGCGGGCGCCCGAGCATGGCCCCGCCCGCGCCCGTTCCGGAGGGTTTGGACTGGGACTTCTGGACCGGTCCCGCGCCCCTGATGCCCTACAGCCCGGAGATCCAGCGCAACTGGCGGCAGTTCATGGCCTACGGCAACGGCACCATCGGGGATATGGGGATCCACATGTTCGACATGGTGCGCTGGTTCATGGGGCTGGGCTGGCCCAAACGCGTCTCCTCCTTCGGCGGACTCCGCGTGCTCAAGGGCGGGAAGAACGACATTCCCGATACCCAGACCGCCATGTTCGATTTCGACGACGTTACCGTGGTCTGGCAGCACCGCCGCTTCGGCGCCGCGCCCGATCCCGCTTACACCTGGGGCGCCACTCTCTACGGCGACAAGGCCACGCTGAAAGCCGGCGTCATGGGCTACGACTTCATCCCCATGGGGCGCGGAGCGCAGCCCATCCACAAGGACGTCACCTACGAACTCGAACAGTACCCCGAGGACAAGACCGAGCCGCGCCTGGAAAAGCACGTCGCACCAGCCATCCGCGGCCACATGAAGAACCTGCTCGAGGCGATTGGCACGCGCGGGCGTCCGGTCTCCGATATCGAGGAAGGGTACATCTCCTCCTCGTGCTGCATCCTGGCCAACATGTCGCTGAAACTCGGCCGTACGCTGGCCTGGGACGCGCAGAAGGGCATGATCGCCGGCGACGATGAAGCCAACCGCCTGCTCCGCCGCCCCTACCGCGCTCCGTGGGTCCACCCCGAGGTGGCCGAGGTTTAGATCGGTCCCCCGGATGTAGAAAATTCTGGCAGCACCACCTCGACGAGGGGTACAATGGATTCGGTGCCACTCGTCCCTCCCTACATCGAATCGCTCCGCCCCTACGAGGCCGGACGGACCATCGAAAGCGTCCGCCAGCAGTACCACCTCGACCGCATCGCCAAGCTCGCGTCCAATGAGAACCCGCTCGGTCCCTCGCCCAAAGCCATCGAGGCGATGGAGCGCACCTTCTCGGGGCTCCACCTCTACCCCAACGGCGGACTCGACCTCCGCCGCCTCCTCGCCGGCACCTTCGACCTCAAGGTGGAGAACGTCATCGCCGGCAGCGGCAGCGAAGGCATCATGAGCAACATCATCCGCACCTTTCTGTGCGACGAAGATGAGGTGCTCACCACCGATTCCGCCTTCATCGGCTTCCAGGTGCTGGCGCGCTCCCGCGGCGTCCGCTACCGCACCGTGCCCTACGACAACTGGCACTACGACCTGCCCGCGCTCGCCGGCGCCATCAACGACCACACCAAGATCATCTATCTGGCCAACCCCAACAACCCCACCGGCACCATCTTCACCAAGGCGCAGTTCGACGAGTTTTACCGCCACGTCCCCGAGCGCGTCCTCATCATTCTGGATGAAGCCTACTTCGAGTACGCCAAGGACAATCCGCGCTACCCGGACTCCATGCACTACCGCTACGACAACGTCATCACGCTGCGCACATTCTCGAAAATTTACGGGCTTGCCGGCGCGCGCATCGGGTACGGTTTCGCGCACGAGGAACTCATCCGCAACCTGCTCAAGGTCAAGCTCCCCTTCGAACCCTCCAGCCCGGCGCAGGCCGCCGCCATCGCCGCGCTCCAGGACAAGGAGTTTCTGCACCGCTCGCTCGAACTCAACGCGCGCGGCATCCGCTGCCTTACCGAGGGTCTGCGCGAACTCGGAGTGACGGTGGTGCCCTCCGAGGCCAACTTCGTCATGGCCGTGCTGCCCGGCGAAGCCGACGCGGCCGCGATGTTCGAGAACCTGCTCGCGCAGGGCGTGGTGGTGCGTCCCCTCAAGGCCTTCGGCCTGCCCAACTGCATCCGGATTTCGACCGGCACCGACGAGGATAATCGTATGTGTGTCGAAGCATGGAGGAACTGTCATGCCGCGAACCTTGGAGCATCCCGCCGCGCTTGAGCGCGATTTCCTGCCGCTCAACGGCACGGACCACGTCGAGTTCTACGTAGGCAACGCCCGCCAGGCGGCGCACTACTACCGCACTGCGTTCGGCTTCCGGCTGGCCGCCTATCGCGGCCCCGAAACCGGCACCCGCGACCGCGCCAGTTACCTCCTGGTGCAGAACAAAATCCGCTTCGTCCTCACCACCGCGCTCTCTCCCGGCCACCCCATTGCCGAGCATGTCAAGCAGCACGGCGACGGTGTCCGAGACATCGCCCTCTGGGTGGACGACGCCGCCGGCGCCTGGCGCGAGACCACGCGGCGCGGCGCGCGCAGCGTGCGTGAGCCGGAAACCCTCACCGACGAACACGGCAGCGTGCGGCTGGCCTCCATCGCCATCTACGGCGACACCATCCATACCTTCGTCGAGCGCGCCGATTATCGCGGCGTCTTTCTGCCTGGCTTCCGCGCCGTCCCTGGAGAGGATGCGCTGACGCGTCCCACCGGATTGCTGCACATCGATCACATGGTGGGGAACGTGGGCTGGGGCGAGATGAACCGGTGGGTGGATTTCTACCGCGACGTGATGGGCTTCCGCATGTTCAAGCACTTCGACGACAAGGACATCTCCACCGAGTATTCGGCCCTGATGAGCAAGGTCATGTCCAACGGCAACGAGCGCGTAAAGTTCCCGATCAACGAGCCCGCCGAAGGCAAGCGCAAATCCCAGATCGAGGAGTACCTGGATTTCTACCACGGGCCCGGCGTGCAGCACATCGCCATGGCGACCGGAGATATCATCGAAACGGTGGGCCGCATGCGCACGCAGGGTGTCGAGTTCCTGCGCGTCCCCTCGACGTATTACGACGATCTCGAAGCGCGCGTCGGCCACATCGACGAGCCCATCGGCGAGCTCAGAAAGCTGGGCATCCTGGTGGACCGCGACGACGAAGGCTACATGCTGCAACTTTTCACCCGCCCCGTGGAAGACCGGCCGACGCTCTTCTACGAAGTGATCCAGCGCAAGGGCAGCCGCAGTTTCGGCAAGGGCAACTTCAAGGCGCTGTTCGAAGCCATCGAGCGCGAGCAGGCGCTGCGCGGCAACCTGTGAGGACGGCGGCGCTCGCCCTGCTGGCGTTCCTGCCGGCGTGGGCGCAGCAGACGCCGGTCTTTCACGCCACCTCGCAACTGGCCACGGTACGCTTCCACGTGGTCAGGAACCGGCAGTACGTCACCAGCCTCAAGCCGTCCGACGTAGTCCTGCTCGAAGACGGCGCGCCGCGCTCCTTCACGCTCTTCGAGAACGCCGCCGCCGCGCCGCGTACCTTGCCGGTGGAAACCACGCTGCTGTTCGATACCAGCGGCAGCGTGCTCCACGAAGGACTGCTCGATCCCCTGGTCTTCAAGCAGGCTCTGATCGACGGACTGCCCGGCGTCTCCCTCGCGGTCTACGGCTTCACCGACCGCCTCGTCCGCTTCACCCCGCCCACGCGCGATTACGAAGCGCTACGGGGCGCCTTTGCGTCCCTCCCCGCCCACCACGCCGGCGACATCATCAAGCTGGCGCTGCCGCCGAAGCGCGGCGCCGACCCGCGCGGCGCCACCTGGCTCTACGAGGCCGTGGCCGCGGCCGCGCGCGACGCCGCCTCCGGTCCCATGGAAGCCACCCGCCTGATGCTGGTCTTCTCCGATGGCTTCCCCTCCACCGACACCCGCCCCGACGACATCGCTGTGCCGCTTCGCGACACCGGCGTCGCCATCTACCCGGTGGTGCTCGGCCACTGGCAACTGGCCGAACAGATCAACGCCGAGCAGGAGCGCCTCACCGAGCGCAGCCACCGGGACGAGATGCCTTCGTCCAAACGGTTGGATTCGCTCAACGAAAAGGCGCACCAGATCGCCGAGTTCAAGCAACTCGCCGACCTCACCGGCGGCCAGTCCTTCGATCCGCGCGAGATCACGCTCGACGTGCTCAAGCAGGTGCTCGCCTTCATGGCCGGCCAGGTGCGCAGCGAATACGTCATCGGCTTCGCGCCGGAGGTTTCCGCTACGCCGCGGCGGCACAAACTCGAAGTCCGGCTGCGCGAGAAGGACACGGGCAGGCTGCTGGGCGGGACTCGCACGCTGGTGCACTGATCCGCCGCTATGGGTGCGGCCGGGACGCCACGCCCGCTGCGCCTTTCAGGTCCCAGAATATTGTGCACTCCCCCGTTTCCGCGCTCCGGCTGTAGAGTTTCTTCAGCCCGTAGTCGTCGATCTGGTCATCGTCGCAACTGATGGCGGTCGCGAACATTCCCGACTGTACCTGTTGTTTGACTTCGGCTTCGGTGAGGATGTGCAGCCGCGCGCGTTCGGCGGGAGGAAGGTTCACCTTGTGGGTATAGTGCAGTTCGTATCCCGGCGGCGGCGTGCGCCTGGTGAGGAAATACAGCGGCTCGGTGGCGAACAGGCGGGCGTTGGGGGGCGTCACCTGGTCAATCCTGGCCGCCAGACGTTCGTAGTCGGCCCACACGACGTAATCCCGGTGGTCATAGAGAGCCTGGCCGAGTCCGAGCAGGAACAGGACGGCGGCCAGCAATACCGGCCACAGCGGACGGTCCGGCTGAAGCACGCGTGAGCCGACCGCGTACAGTCCCGCGCCGGCCAGGATCGCCAGAAACGGCGCGGTCAGGAGGAAGTACTGGGGGAAGGTCGGATGGGCGCGGCCAACCTCGGCAGCCAGCGCGGCGGCGAGCCACGCGCACAGGTAGAACTCCGCTTTCAACGCGCGCGGCCACTCGCTTCGACGCGCTACGTACAGCAGACCGAACAGGGCGAGCAGGCCGAGCACCAGCGCCTGACCGGAGCCGATCCACGAAGTGAGGACTTCGAGATCGTGGCGCGTGGTATCGGGCCAATACAGTTTGCGAAAGTGCGCGTGATACTGCACAACGTTGAACCACGTCTCGCGCGGCCCCAGCGCGGCCAGCCAAAACACAGGAGCAAAGGGAATCGCACCGCCGGCGAGAAACCCGGCAGCCTTGGACCAGCGGCTGCCCGCGCGATGGTAGACCAGCATCCAGACGAAAAGGACCGGGCCGGCGGCGGCGGACAAAAGCGACGAAGCGGCGGCGCTTCCGGCGAAGAAGCCCGCCGCCGCGGGGAGCAGCGCGCTGCTTTTCCCAGCGGCGCGCACGCAAAAGCGAAACGCCAGGGCCAGGGTGAGCAGGCACATGCCGTATGGCTGCGCCAAAGGTCCGAAGAGGAACACCATGGCATTCAGTCCGGCGGCCAGAGCGACGGTGAGTGCTCCGGCGATGCGCCAGCTACGGACCGGGAAGCGGCGCGCAAAGAAATCCGCTGTCAGCAGGACCGCGCCGATGGTCAGCAACCCCGCGACCGCATGGGCCACGCGCCAGCTTTGCCCCAG
Organism: Acidobacteriota bacterium; assembly: GCA_018268835.1. Classification (GTDB taxonomy): domain Bacteria; phylum Acidobacteriota; class Terriglobia; order Bryobacterales; family Bryobacteraceae; genus Solibacter. The sequence continues at coordinate 13,343 of JAFDVU010000032.1, forward strand.
CAGCCGCATCCACGCCGCGTTCCAATACGCGTTCAAGGGCGTCTGGGGAAAACAGAAATCGATGTACGGCTTTTTACCGGAAAGGATCAATTGGGCCGCCAGCAGATGATACGATTCGTCCCAGGCGAACGCCCAGGTCTGCGAATAGAGCAGGAATCCGGCTGCGTACAGCAGCAGCGCGGCGGAGGCAGCCAGGTACCATCCGCGGAGAGGCGCGTCCGCGTTCCCGAATCGCTCCGGCATGGCCGCATTATGGCATGGCGGCGCGCGCCTTCCGAATTCGCCCGCGGTTGCACCGGCGCTAGGCCGCGGCGTGCCGCCGGACACGCCGGAGGCCGGCGTTACCCGGCCCACGCGATCAGCCCGGGAAGCATCGACCGGGCTTCGTCGGCGTGGAACGGCATCACCCGCACGGTGTAGCCGTGAAGCCCGCTGCGGCAGCATGGCATGGTCGCGGCTTCGAACAGCCAGTCGCCGCCTTCGCGCCGGGTGGCGCGCATGGGGTGGGCCACCGGTTCGGCGAAATCGCCGTCGGCGTTGAGCCGTCCCATGTACAACTCCACCGTGATATCGTCCGGCGCGAGCGCGCCCAGCCGGACGACGGCGCGGACGGAGACCGCATCGCCCACCGACATCTCGCCGGCGGCGTTTCCTTCCACCCGTACCACCTTGACCGCGCCCCAGTTCGCCGCGATGCGCGCCGACCACTCGGCGAGCGAGCGCGCCCGCGCCGCGCCGTCCGCGGTGAGCGTCCGGTAGCGCGCGTGGGCGATGACGTAGAAGTCGGCCGCGTACTCCCGTACCACGCGCTGCATATGAAACTGCGGGCACAGCGTGGCAATCGAACTCTTCATGTGGCCGACCCAGCGGCGCGGCAATCCATCCACGGTGCGCTCGTAGAAGGTCGGGACGATGTCGCGCTCCAGGAGTTCGTACAGCGCCGCTGATTCCACCTGGTCCTGGTAATCCGGATTCGGATCGACTTCACCGCGCCCGATCGCCCAGCCCACGAAGCGGTGCTCCGCGGCCGCGTCGCGCCACGCCTCGTCCCACCAGCCGTCCAGCGTGCTCACGTTCAGCGCACCGTTGGCCATGGCTTTCATCCCGCTGGTGCCGCTGGCTTCGAGAGGCCGCAGAGGAGTGTTCAGCCACACGTCGGAACCCTGCACCAGGCAGCGCGCCACCGCCATATCGTAATCTTCCAGGAAGACCAGCCTGCGGCGGAACTCCTTCTGCTGCGCGAGCCGCACGATCTGCTGGATCAGGGCCTTGCCTGCGTCGTCGCGGGGGTGCGCCTTGCCGGCGAACACAATCTGCACCGGACGCCCCGCCTGGTTGACGATGCGGTCCAGCCGCGCGGGATCGCTCAAGAGCAGCGCCGCGCGTTTGTAGGTGGCGAACCGGCGCGCGAAGCCGATCGTGAGCGCGTCGGGATCGAGCACCTCCTCGGCGGCGTCGATCTCCGACTGCGGCGCGCCCCGCCGCTCCAGTTGCGCGCGCAACCTTCGCCGCGAGAAAGCCACCAGGCGCTCGCGGCGGCGTTCGTGGGTACGCCACAACTCCTCGGCCGGAACGTTCTCCACCCGCTTCCACATCTCCCGGTCGGCACACTCCTCGCGCCACTTGGGACCCAGGTAGCGGTCGTAGAGCTGGTTCATCTCGTAGGAGATCCACGAGCGCAAATGCACCCCGTTGGTTACATGGCCGATCGGCACTTCTCTCACCGGGAGGTCCGGCCACATGGCTTTCCACATGTCCCGGCTGACGGCGCCGTGCAGTTTGCTGACGCCGTTGCTGGAGCCGGCCATGCGCAGCGCCAGGACGGTCATGCAGAACTCTTCGTCGCCGCGTTCGGGGTGGACGCGGCCCATCCCGAGGAAGTCCTGCGGGGAGAGCCCCAGGCCCCGCGCGTACTGGCCCAGGTAGCGCTCCATCAGCGCCGCTGAGAAGTAATCGTGTCCGGCCGGCACGGGCGTGTGGCCGGTGAAGATGAGTCCCGCGCCGGCGACCTCGCGCGCTTCCCCGAAAGAGATCCCGTGCGTCTGCATGAGCCGCCGCACCCACTCCAGGCTGAGCAGCGCGGAATGGCCTTCGTTCATGTGGTACACGGTCGGCCGCACTCCCACGGCTTCCAGCGCGCGGAAGCCGCCGATGCCCAGCAGGATCTCCTGCTTGAGCCGCAACTCGCGGTCGCCGCCGTACAACTGATCCGTGATGTCGCGGTCCTCCGGACGGTTCTGCGCGATGTTGGTGTCCAGCAGGTACACCAGCGTGCGCCCGGCGCGCGTGCTCCAGATCTGGGCCGTGACGGTGCGGCCGTCGTAGTCCACCTGCACGGTGAGCGGATGCCCTTCCCGGTCGCGCTCCAGTTTCAGCGGCAGGTTGCGAAAGTCGTTGTCCTCGTAAGACTCTTGCTGCCAGCCGGCGGCGTTCAGGTACTGGCGGAAATATCCTTGCTGATAGAGCAGGCTCACTCCCACCAGGGGGACGCCCAGGTCGCTTGCCGTTTTCAGATGGTCGCCCGCCAGCACACCCAGTCCGCCGGCGAAGATCGAAAGGCACTCGGTGATGCCGAATTCGGCCGAGAAATAGGCCACCAGCAGATCCTTCGCGACGCCGTAGTTGCGTTGGAACCAGGTTGCCGGATTGGATACATAGCCGCGCAGTTGCTCGAGCGCGCGCGCCAGGTGCGCCAGGAACGATTCATCCCTTGCCGTCGCCTCGAACTGCGCCTGGTCCACCAACCCGAGCATGCGCACCGGGTTGTGGCCGCTGGATTCCCACAGGTCGCTGTCCAGCCTGCGGAACAGTTCGATGGTTTCGTGATCCCACGACCACCGCAGGTTGTAGGCCAGTTCGCGGAGGCCTTCGAGCGGTGCGGGAAGGGAAGGAACGACATGAAACACCTGTACGGGCTTCATGGACTTATTATAGGAGTCGGAAATCCGAAACGCGGGGAGGCATCCATGATCGCTGCTTCGCAAATGCGGCCCGGCGCGGCCATCCGCTACGAAGGGCAGCCGTACAAGGTACTGGCCGCCGAATATCATCCCGGCCAGGGAAAAATGGGTGGACAGACTCACGCCCGCCTGCTCAACCTCAACACCGGCACCACGTGGGAACTCAGCCTCCGCTCCGAATTGAAGGTGGAGGAGATGCGCCTGGAAAAGCGCGCGCTCGAGTTTCTCTACGCCGATGAAACCCAGTGCTGTTTCATGGACCCGGGCACTTTCGAGCAGACCGAAGTCCCGCGCTCGATCGTGGGCGAACGCGCGCGCTTTCTCGAAACCGGCATGAGAGTCTCGGTCGAGTTCCTCGAGGAGCGCGCCGTCGGCATCGAGTTCCCCGACGCGATCGAAGTCAAGGTCGCGGATACGGCGCCGCCCTTGCATCAGCAGGCCGACAGCACCTTCAAGACCGCGCGCCTCGAGAACGGTGTCGAGATCCTGGTCCCGCAGTTCATCAAGACGGGCGACGCCGTCCGCGTGGCGCTCGATACCTTGCGCTACATGGACCGCGTCGCCCGCAAGTAACCGCTACGCGCCGCCCGTCAGGTTGGCCTTCTTGAGCGTCTTCTGGATCTTGTCGGCGAGCGCCTTGCTGTCCTTGGTCGGTGTGATGGCATTGAGCGCTCCCTGGGCCTCCTGCAGCGTGATCTTCAGCTTGTTGGGCAGGTCGAGTTTTTTCGACCCGAAGACGTCGCTGCCGGCTTCCAGCATCTTCGCCGACGCGAACAGGAACGTGTCGCGGGCCACCTTCACGTTGGGAGTCTGGAAGAGTTGCTGCGTCTTTGCCGCGTCGCCGGAATTTCCGGCCGCGTCGCAGAGCGCCAGCACCACTCCGCGCTGCAGCATTTCGTTCAGCAACTGCGCCTGCTCGTTTTCGGGCACGAACAGGGCTTTGCCCAGACGGGTGAGCCCCTGCGGCTTTTCCGTGCTTCCCGCCGGGAAGGTGAAGGCCATCGACACCTCGGCTTCCTTGGGCTGTTCCAGGAGGCGATGCATGCTGTCGGCGAGCTGCAGCGTCATGTTCCCGGACAGCTTGCGCAGTTCGTTGGCACGCCTGCGGTACGGCGCCGGATTCTCCCGGTTGTTCCTGGCCCCGTCTTCATAGATGTTCGCCAACTCGGAGTAGCCCTGCGCCAGGCCGCCGGAAATCACCATGTCCCACACTCGAGCGCGGGCGGTGAAATCGTTGTCGTTGACCACGATGCGCTGCAGGTTTTCGTCCGTCTTGAGAAAATCGCCGGCCTTATAGGACCCGTTCGCGTCGTACCAGTAGGCCGCGGGCGTCCCCGGCTTGGGCAGCGCGGTTCCGCCGGAACAGGAGACCGAGACCATCAGCGCCGCGGCCGCGAGCAGACACACCAGCCATTTCCATGGCATATAGGAACCTCCTGAATCAGACTGTAAAATCCGAAAATGGTTTAGCGCCCGGACGCCCGGCTGTCAAGCGCGTCCCTGCCGGCGCGTCAGCGCATCTTGGCGGCTTCCTGCTTGATGACCCCGGCGTTGCGCCACGCCTGATCCTGATAGGGACCGGCGATGCCCGCCGCCTGATCGCTGAACTTGGCGGCTTCCAGAACCTTGGCCTTGTTCGCGGTCATCTTGCCGATGTTGAAGTTGGCCACGCCGAGATAGAACAGCGCCGGCCCCATCATGGACGGGTTGCCCTGGATCAAGGGCAGCGCGGCGCGCAGGTTGCGGTCCGCCGCCGCGTACTGATTCTTCTCCCCGGCGATGACGCCCGCGATCCAATAGCCGTGGGACAGCGCGGCGGTCTTCTTGCGCTCCCAATCGGCCGCCGGCATGCCTTCCGGCTTGCTGTGGCGGCCGACCGCCGCTACCAGCCGGTTGGCGTAGCCCTGCGCGCGGTCGCTCTGCTGTTTCGCCATGGCAGCATCGGTCAGCACCAGCAGAAGATCGTCGTTCTCCGGGAAGTTCTGCAAGGCCTTTTCCGCAATCGCCGGGACCTTCGCCGACGCTCCGGTTTTGTTCAATGCCAGGAAGTAGGGCGCATACGCTTCATCGAGGTACTTGCTCTTGGGATTCATCCCTTCCAGGGTCGCGATCAGGTCCACGGTGGTGGCCGGTTCGGAGACCACCGCGGTGGCGGACAGCGAGTACTCCGCGTACGCCGCCACGCTCTTGCCCCAAGCCATCTGGCTGGTCCATGCCTCCTTGTCCTCAGCGGCTGCCGGGGCCGGAGTCGCGAGCAATTCGGTTACTTGCGGATAGATTTCCAGCGCAAGTTTCTTAACCTGTGTCGCATCTTTCTGCGCAACCGCCTGCTGCAGCTTCTGATAGGTCTCATTTATGTCGGCAGCCGGGGCGGCGGTGCCGGCAAGCAGCAACATGGCGATGCCGAATACCGAAAATTTCACGGGCGCCTCCTGCTCCCGGGAGTGAAACCGGGAGCGTTTTGTCCGAATTCCATCCAAGTAGATTGTGCGCCAGATTGTGCCCGGCTGCAAGGGTAGATTGTGGTGGAATCCACCGCCCCGGTGCCGGGAAAGCCTACCAGTTCCTTGCCGGAGCGCGGCCAGTACCCGGGGCCTGGGCCGTACGGATCCGGTGAAAACCGGGCCTCCGGTACGGGCGTCGTCGTCGCTTGGCGCCCCCGGGGTAGCCCTTTCGAGCTGTATCGAATGATGCCCGGTTCAGATGCGACAATCAAGCTATGTCTTCGTCAGTTCGGGGTCCGAAGTAGGCGGCATGTGGATTGTCCGGATCGCTCTCGAGCGGCCTTACACCTTTATCGTTTTCGCGCTGATGATCCTGATCGTGAGCCCCGTCATCATTCAGCGCACCCCCACCGATGTTTTTCCGAATATCGATATTCCGGTCGTTGCCGCGGCGTTTAATTACAACGGGCTGAACGCGGAGGAAATGGAGGAGCGCATCACCTCGGTTTACGAGCGCATCCTCACCACCACCGTCGGCGACGTGGAGCACATCGAATCGCAATCCATCGACGGTCGCGCCATCATCAAGATCTTCTTCCAGCCCACCGCCAACATCCACGCCGCGACGGCGCAGGTGACCGCGGTCTCCCAATCCGTGTTGAGAACCCTGCCGCCGGGCATTACGCCCCCGTTTCTGCTGGTCTACAACGCATCTAGCGTTCCCATCCTGCAAATCGGGCTTTCGGGAGAGGGCATTTCCGAACAGCAGCTTTTCGATTACGGGGTGAACTTCATCCGCACGCGCCTGGTGACCGTGCCGGGCTGCGCCATCCCTTATCCCTACGGCGGCAAGCAGCGCCAGGTCGTGGTGGACCTCAACCCGCAGGCGATGCAGGCCCGCGGCCTCTCGCCGGCCGACGTGGTCAGCGCCGTCAACGCGCAGAACCTGATCATTCCCGCCGGGACTTCGAAGATCGGACAGTTCGAATACGACGTGGACTTGAACGCCAGCCCGAAAAAGGTCGAGGAGTTCAACGATTTTCCCGTCAAGGTGATCAACGGCTCGCCCATCTTCTTACGCGATGTCGCCCACGTGCGCGATGGTTTTTCGCCGCAAACCAACATCGTCCGCCAGGATGCCCGCCGCGCCGCGCTGCTCACTGTGCTTAAGGCCGGCAACGCGTCCACCCTCTCGGTGGTGGAAGGTGTACGCAAACTCCTGCCCGCCGTTGCCGCCACCCTGCCGCCGGCGCTCAAGATGCAGCCCCTCGCGGACCAGTCCATCTTTGTCCGTGCAGCCATCAGCGGGGTGATCCGCGAAGCCGTGATGGCGGCCTGCCTCACCGGCATCATGATCCTGATTTTCCTGGGAAGCTGGCGCAGCACCCTGATCATCGCGGTCTCCATCCCGCTTTCGATTCTCACCTCCGTGATGGTGCTCAGCTTCCTGCACGAGACCATCAACATCATGACGCTGGGCGGTCTCGCGCTGGCCGTCGGTATCCTGGTGGACGACGCCACGGTCACCATCGAGAACATCGAGCGCTTCATGGAGGAGGGGCACGCGCTCAATACGTCCATCCTGGAAGGCGCCGCGCAGATCGCCGTCCCCGCGCTGGTTTCCACCCTCTCGATCTGCATCGTGTTCCTGCCGATGTTCTTCCTCAACGGCGTCGCCCGCTACCTGTTCGTGCCCCTGGCCGAGGCGGTGGTTTTCGCCATGCTGGCCTCCTATGTGCTGTCCCGCACGCTGGTGCCGACCCTGGCCATGTACCTGTTGCGCCTCAAGTCGCACGGGCGAACCTACAACCCCTTCGTGCTGCTGCAGCGGGCTTTCGACCGCGGCTTCGGACGCGTCCGCGGCGGCTACGTCGGCCTGCTCTCCGGCCTGGTGCGGGCGCGCGCGGTCTTCGTCCCCTTGTTCCTTCTCGCCTGCTGCTCCGCGTTCCTGCTCTATCCCTGGCTGGGTCAGGACTTTTTCCCCAGTTCCGATACCGGCCAGTTCAAACTCCACCTGCGCGCCAAAACCGGCACCCGCATCGAGGAGACCGCGCGCATCTGCGATCTGGTCGAGCAAGCCATCCGGCGGCATATTCCGCGCGAGCAGGTCGAAAGCGTCCTCGACGAAATCGGCCTTCCCTATTCGAGCATCAACAGCATCTACAGCAACTCCTCGCCGATCGGCCCGGCCGACGCCGACATATTCGTCTCGCTCTCGGCCGGGCACAGGCCCACCGAGGATTACGTCCGCGCCCTGCGCGCCTCTCTCCCTCGCGAATTCCCCGGGACCGCCTTCTACTTCCTGCCCGACGACATCGTCAGCCAGATTCTGAATTTCGGATTGCCGGCGCCGATCGACGTGCAGATCGTGGGCAAGGACGTGTACGCCAACCGCGATCTCGCCGACCGCATCATGAACCAGATGCGCCGCATCCCCGGCATCGCCGACCTGCGCATCCAGCAGGCGTTCGACGCGCCCAAACTGCACGTCGTCACCGACCGCGTCAAGGCGGCGCAAAGCGGCTACACGCAGGCCGATGTGGCCGGCAGCCTGCTCATCAGCCTCAGCGGCAGCTTCCAGACCCAGCCGACCTATTGGCTCAACCCGGAAAACGGCGTCAGCTACAACGTCGTGACCCAGACTCCTCAGTACGCCGCGGCATCGCTCGATGAACTGCGCGGGATTTCGCTGGCACAGAAGCACGCCGGCACGCCGGAGATCCTCAACGACATGACGAGCATCAGCCGCGGCAGCGGCATGGCTACCGTGGACCACTACAACATTCAACGCGTCGTGGATATCTACGGCGGTGTGGACGGGCGCGATCTGGGAAGCGTCGCCGACGAAGTGGATCGGATCGTGAATGCCAATCGCAAAAATCTCCCGCGCGGCTCGGAAATGAACTTGCGCGGCCAGGTGGAGACCATGCGCGATTCCTTCGTCAGCCTCCGCGGCGGTTTGCTCTTCTCGATCCTCCTGGTTTACCTGCTGATCGTGGTCAACTTCCAGTCGTGGCTGGATCCGTTCATCATCATCTCGGCACTGCCGGCCGCGCTCGCCGGGATCGTCCTGATACTCTTTATTACCCATACGACCCTGAGCGTTCCGGCGATGATGGGAGCCATCATGTGCATGGGCGTGGCCACGGCCAACAGCATCCTGGTGATCGCTTTCGCCAAGGAAATCCTGGAGACCACCGGGGATCCGGTCGGCGCCGCGCTGGCCGCCGGAGAAACCCGCTTCCGCCCCGTGCTGATGACCGCGCTGGCCATGATCATCGGGATGGTGCCGATGGCGCTGGGTATGGGCGAAGGCGGCGAGCAGAACGCGCCGCTGGGCCGCGCGGTGATCGGCGGACTGCTGCTGGCGACCGTCGCCACCCTGATCTTCGTGCCGGCGGTGTTTGCCCTCTTGCACGGCCGCAGACCGCCGCGCGCCGCCGGTTCCGCCAACGCCGATTAGCCCTGGGAAGACACATGCAGACGCAAGAATCACAACCGCCGAAAGGGACCCACCGGGATGCCGGGGGCGAAGCCCCGCGCGTGTCCCCCGTTGCGCGCATCGCGCTCGTGCTGGTCCTGTTGGCCGCCGCCGCCGCCCTCTACTCAGCCATCCATTCCGGGATTCAATCGCGTGTTCACGCCGACGCCGAACTCAAGCAGCAGACCCTGGATATGGCCATCCCGACCGTGGCCGGCGTGTACCCCAAGCCGAGTTCCGCCGCCGAAGAACTGGTCCTCCCCGGCAACATGCAGGCCTTCGTCGCCACCCCCATTTTCGCGCGCGTCGACGGCTATCTGAAGAAGTGGTACTTCGATATCGGAAGCCACGTGAAGGCCGGCCAACTCCTGGCCGAGATCGAAACCCCGGAAGTCGACCGCCAGCTCGACCAGGCCCGCGCGGACCTGGCCACCTCGCAGGCCAATTACGAACTGGCCCGCACCACCGCCGAGCGCTACCAGAATCTCTTCAAGACCGAAGCCGTCGCCAAGCAGGATCTGGACAACAAAGTCGGCGACATGGCCGCCAAAAAGGCCATCGTCGATTCGGCCACCGCCAACGTCCACCGGCTGGAAGAGACCCAGCGCTTCCAGAAGGTCTACGCTCCCTTCGACGGCGTCATCACGGCGCGCAACATCGATATCGGCGCCCTTATCAACGCCGGCGCCAACTCCCCCGGGAAGGAGATGTTCGACCTCGCGGCCACAGACCGGTTGCGCGTCTTCATCAATGTGCCTCAAGCTAACTCGCGCTCCGCCACCGTCGGCAAACCGGCCGAACTGACGCTTGCGGAAATGCCCGGCCGCACCTTCACCGGAAAGATTGCGCGCACCGCCAACGCCATCGATCCCGCCACCCGCACGCTGCTCACCGAAGTGGACGTGGATAACCCGTCCGGCGTGCTGCTTCCGGGCGCCTTCGCTTCCGTGCACCTGCACCTGGGCTCCCGTCCCGGCGCCGTCATGCTTCCGGCCAATACTTTGATCTTCCGCGCGGAGGGGTTGCAGGTGGCGGTGGTGCGCGACGGCAAGGCCGTGCTCGTGCCGGTCGAAATCGGCCGCGACTTCGGCAACACCGTGGAACTGGCCTCCGGCGTCACCACGGCGGACCTGGTGATCGAGAATCCCTCGGACTCGCTGCTCTCCGGCACGCCGGTGCGCGTGGCCCAATCCCAGCCCGGAGCGGCGCGGAAGTGAAGCGTCCTCTCTGTGCCGCCTGCCTGGCCGCGGCCGCCGCGATGACCGGATGCGCCGTGGGTCCGCGCTACTCGCGCCCCGTGGCCCTCGCCGCGCCCGCCGATCGCGGCCAGCCGCCCGCCGCGTACAAGGAATCCCAGGGCTGGAAGCAGGCGCAACCCGCCGCCACGAGCCTCCACGAGGACTGGTGGCGCGTCTTCGGCATCGCCGAGTTGGACGATCTCGAAGCGCAGGTGGACGTCTCCAACCAGACCGTCAAAGCCGCCGAAGCCCGTTTCCGTCAAGCCCGCACACTGGTGGCGCAGAGCCGCTCCGCGCTCTATCCCACCCTGGGCGCCGGACCTTCCATCACCACCAACCGCTTCTCCGGCCGCACCGCCACGCACCCCACCCAGATCGGCGAATACTCCAACCTCGCCGCGCCCTTCGATTTCACCTACGAACTCGATGCCTGGGGCCGGATTCGCCACACCATCGCCGCCGCCCGCGAGGAAGTGCAGGCCGCCTCCGCCGACCTCGATACCATCCGGCTCAGCCTGCACGCGGAGATGGCCATCGACTACTTCGAACTGCGCAGCCTGGACGCGCAGAGGCAACTGCTCGACCGTACCCTGGTGGCCTATCAGAAGGCCCTCGACCTCACCCAGAGCCAGTTCGCCGGCGGACTCGCCTCCGGCGCCGAGGTCGCGCAGGCGCGCACGCAACTGGAAACCACGCGCGCGCAGTACGTCGAAATCGGCGTGGCCCGCGCGCAATTCGAGCACGCCATCGCCACGCTCGCCGGCCGCACGCCGGAATCGCTCGCGCTCGCACTCCAACCGCTCGCCGGACCGCCGCCGGTGATCCCCACCGGCATGCCCTCGCAACTGCTGGAGCGCCGCCCCGATGTCGCCGCCGCCGAACGGCGCGTCGCCGAAGCCAACGAGCGGATCGGAATCGCCCAGGCCGCCTTCTTCCCCTCGCTCTTCATCACCGCCACGGGCGGCGTACAGGGCGATTCCATCGTCAACTGGATCACCTGGCCCAGCCGCTTCTGGGCCCTCGGCCCGGCTGCGCTACAGACGATCTACGACGCCGGACGCCGCCGCGCCGCCGAGCAGGGTGCCATCGCCGCCTATGACCTCACCGTGGCCAATTACCGCGAAGCCGCCATCGAAGCCTTTCAGCAGGTGGAAGACCAGCTCTCCACGCTGCGCACCCTGGAGCAGGAAGTGGACGCGCAGCGCGCCGCCGTCGCCGCCGCCGAGCGATCCCTCGATCTCGCCATGCAGCGCTACACCGGCGGGCTCGTGACCTACCTGGAAGTCGTGAGCGCCCAGACCATCGCGCTCACCAACGAGCGCATCGCGGTGGATCTGCTGCGCCGCCGCATGGATGCCACCGTGCTCCTCATCAAGGCGCTCGGCGGCGGCTGGGATATCAGTAAGCTGCCCGCGTAGCCGGCTTGGCCCAGCCGTCTCGCGCCGCGCCCGCCCCGTAGATCGCCTCCGCGATCGCCGTTTCGGACCGGCGCCACGCCGGAACCGGCGACGCTGGCCACCCTCGGCGCGGGGCTCGCGCTGATTGCCGTCCGGCGGCGCCGGCGGTAGCGCGCTCTCACGGAAGCGGGAAGGGGACGAACCGGTTCGTGCAGGCGTTTACCTTGCTCCTGCCCGCGCTTCCCGAAACGGTTACGTCCTCTCCCGCGATTGCCAGGTTGAACGCCCCCGGCCCCACCTTGACCTCGGCGTGCTTCGCCGTCACTTTGATGCGCGCGGCGTCGTCAAACACGACGTCATCGAACTGAATCCCCAGCCGGTGCGCCGCGTCGTACCCTTCCAGCGTCACCTTGCCCGCGCCTTCCACCCGCACGTTGCGCAGCGTGATCTCGCGAAACTCCGGGATGCGATTTTGGCCCTGGCTCACGTGCGCGCTGTAGCTGGTATCCATCAGTACCGGATTCTCCGTCCGGCGGATGCAGACGTCCTCGAACACCACGTCCCGCACCAGGCCGCCGCGCGTGAGGTTGCTCTTGATGCGCAGCCCGTTATCGGCTCCGTCGATCGCAAGGTCGCTCACCCGGATGGCGCTCGCGCCGCCGTCGGTCGTGCTCCCGATGCTCATCCCGTGGCCCGAGTAGAAGTGATTGTGCGCGATGGTCATGTGGGTGGTGGGCGCGCCCGCCGGGGCCTTGATCGCCACCTGGTCGTCTCCTGTGTGGATGTAGCAGCGGGTGATGGTCACGTTAGTCGAATTCCCCGGGTCGATGCCGTCGGTGTTCCGCGCCCGCTCCGGCGACCAGATGCGCACGCCCCAGGCGGTGAACCCGTTGCCGTTGTTGTAGCCTACATGGAAGTTCGGCGAGTTCATCAGGGCGATGCGATACAGCGTGAAGTTGTCGCACCGGTTCAGCACGATCAGCCGCGGATTGTTCTGGCTGCCGCCGGCGCGCGCCCGGTCGGCCAGGTTCCACCACGTGATGCTCTGCCCCAGGATGGTCTCGCCGCCACGTCCGTCGATGACGCCGTCGCCCATGACTCCCGCGCCCGCCACGCCTTCGCCGTTGATCAGCCCCTTGCAGCCGTGCCCCGCCTCGGTGATCGTGCCGCAGACGCCGGGCGCCAGGTCGTAGTCCCGTGGATTGCGCGAGGCGAACAGGTACGCGCCGCGATCCACCACCAGGGTCACACCGCGGCGCAGTTGCAGAGGCCCCGAAAGGAACGCGTCGGTGCGCGTCGCCGCCCGCTGGAGCACCACCGCCTGCCCCGCCGGACACGCGTCCAGCGCCGCCTGGATGCGCGCCGTATCCAGCTTGCCCTCATCCTCGGCTGTGATGGATGTGCCCGCCCGCCCAATCTTCGCCTTCAGGATGGTACACGTAGGTGGCATGGACGGCTCCACCACTTTTCGCGTGTCCTGCGCCGTGGCGGCCAGCGCGAAAATCGTGAGGGAGACCGCGACCGCGATGGCTTTCATCTCGCCTTACGTGTAACTGGAAGCGGTACATCATGCAACGATCGATTCTGCTGCTCGTCCTGGCCGCCGCTCGGTGCTTCGGCGCCGGCCCGGTTTTCAATATCCTCGATTACGGCGCGCGCAACGACGCTTCCGCGCCCGCCACGGACGCCATCCGCGCCGCCATACAGGCCGCCAAAGCCGCCGGCGGCGGCACCGTCTTCATCCCAGCGGGCAACTACACGAGCGGCCCTATCGAACTGGTGAGCAACCTCGTTCTCTACGTCGATGCCGGTGCCACCGTGCGCTTCCCGGCGGCGCGCCTGCCTTTCACCGAAGGCCGCCAGCAGAGCGTCGAAGCCCTCACCCCGGTGCCGCTGATCGGCGGACGCCATCTGGAGAACGTCACCATCGCCGGCCACGGCGTCCTGGCCAGCGACAACGCGGAGTGGATGAAACTCATGCCGCGCCAGCGCGCCGCGGGCGGCGATCCGGGCAGCGCCAACGGCCCCAACTGGCAGCGGCTGCTCGAACTGCTCGAGGTCAAAACCCCCGCGCCGCGCGAAGCCTATCTCGCCGCCGCGCCCGAATTGCGGCCCTCCTTCATCCGCACCATGGACAGCCGCAACGTTCTCATCGAGGACCTCCACTTCCAGGGCTCGCCCATGTGGACCATCCACCTGTTGTACACGGATAACGCCACCGTGCGCAACGTGATCGTCGAAGCCTACCCCGGCGTCCACGCCGACGGCATCGCGGTCGATTCCAGCCGCAATGTGCGCATCTCGGGCTGCTACATCGATGCCGGCGACGACGGCATCGTCATCAAAGCCGGCAAGGACGCCGACGGTCTGCGCGTCAATCGTCCCAGCGAGAACATCTCCATCACCAACTGCACGGTCCACCGAGCCCACGGCGCCGTCACCATCGGCAGCGAAACCTCCGGTTGGATCCGCAACCTGGTCGCTACCGGGATCACCTGCGACGGCACCCAGATGGGCGTGCGCCTCAAGAGCCGGCGCGGACGCGGCGGCGGTATCGAAAACGTCCGCTTCGCCGATTGGGTGATGGACGACGTGGGCCAGGCCATCAACGTCACCAATTACTACCTCATGGAGGGCGAAGTCCGCCGCGACGCCCCCGAGCCCGTCTCCAACCGCACGCCGGTGTTCCGCGACATCGCCATCAGCGGCATGTCGATCCGTCGCGCGCGCATCGCGGTCAACATCGAAGGCCTCCCCGAGATGCCGATTGACGGACTGCGCCTCTCCGGCATCACGGCTTCCGCGAAGACCGGCCTGAAGGCGACGAACACCGCCGCGCTCGAACTGCGCGATGTCCACATCGATGCCGGCAGCGGGCCCGCGTTTCAGATCCGCGATGCGCGCGACCTCACCCTGGACGACGTGACCTCGCGCAAGCCGCTCGCCGATATGCCCGTGATCCGGCTCGATCGCTGCCCCGGCGCCAGCCTGCGCGGCAGCCGCGCCTTCAGCGGCACCGGCATCTTCCTCTCTGCCGCGCCGGGAGAGTTGAAGAGCATCTCGCTCGACGGCAACGTGCTGAACGGAGCCCGCCGCCCCACCGCCGAGTCCAAAACCGACTATTGGAAAACAGCCGAACCGTCCACCGAAGCCGAGCCCGCGCCGCCGCGTGTCGTACGCTAGTGGTGTCAGGTTCACGAGGGATGTTCCGTATCATTCTCCTGGTTCTCGCCGCCACCGCCTCATCCGGCCAAACCTTCGAAGTCGCCGCCATCCACCCCGCCGCACCGCTGCCGGGCGAGAACGCCACCCGTCCCCGCATCACCACCAACCCCGACCGCCTCACCGCTCGCGACGCCACTCTGCTCGATTGCATCGAGTGGGCCTGGAACGTCCGCGAATACCAGGTCTCCGGCCCGGATTGGATCCGCACCGAGAAGTTCGATATCGCCGCCAAGGCGCCTCGCCCCTCCGCCACCGCCGAATTGCGCGCGATGCTTCAGGCGCTCCTCGCCGACCGCTTCGCCCTCAGACTCCGTCGCGAGACGCGCGAACTACCCGCCCTCGCCATCGTCGTCGCGAAGCACGGACCCAAACTGCACGCCGCCCCGCCGGACGAGGCTCCCGGCATCCAGCGCACCGGTCCAGGACTGCGCCTCGCCTTCACCGCCCAGACCGTGGCGGACCTGGCCGCGTTCCTCTCCACCCTCGCGGTGGTGGACCGCCCGGTCCTCGACGCCACCCATCTCCCGGGCCGTTACACCTTCAGGCTCGATCTGAACGAAGCCGTCCGCGCTAACGACCCCGCTGCGCCCTCGATCGGTACGGTGCTTACCGAGCAACTCGGGCTGCGCCTCGAAGGCCGCCGTATGCCGCTGGAAACATTGCTTCTTGACCATGTTGAGAAGCCTCGCTAAACCCTGCGCGGCCCGGCCGTCTCCCTCTGTGAGGGATTTGTGCGGCCGCGAACCAACGTTTTCACTCTGAAATCGTCATATTCTGGAAAGCAGCGACGTCTACGGGGCAAGGGGAGCTATTGCCCGGCTGGGGCGCCCCCAAGGAGATCTTGCGGATGAAACGAATTCTTACCGGGCTCGGTCTCGGTGTGTTTGCCCTGGTGGCGCTGGCGCAGGACGCGCCGCCGGCGTTCGAAGTGGCCTCCATCAAGCAGGCGGCGCCGCAGCCGCAGGGCCGCATGATGGTACGGATGGGCGGCGATGCCGGCCGTGTGGACTACGCCAGCGTCTCGCTCAAGGACGTGCTGGCCCGCGCCTACAACGTGAAGCGCTTCCAGATCACCGGCCCCTCGTGGCTCGACAGCGAACGCTACGACATCACCGCCAAGGTCCCCGACGGCGTCAATCCGGACAAGATCCCGGTGATGCTGCAAGCCCTGCTTGCCGAGCGCTTCAAGATGCAGGTGCACCGGGAGACCAAGGAGCAGTCGGTGTACGCCCTGATCGTGGGCAAGAGCGGTCCCAAGCTCACGAAATCGGAGATCGAAACCAATCCCAACGCCAAGCCGCCCATCGGACCCGACGGCCGCCCCATGCCCCGCGGCGGGCGCGGCATGATGATGATGCAGATCGGCGGTCCCTCCGGCACCGCCCAGATGAAGGCCACCGCCATCACCATGGGGACGTTCTCGGACATGCTCTCCAATATGCTGGACCGTCCCGTTGTGGACCAGACAGGCATCCTGGGGAACTACGACCTCACTCTCGACGTCTCTATGGAAGACATGGCTGGAATGAGGAAGATCGCGGTGCCCCCGCCCGGCGCCGGCGGTCCCGGAATGGAACACGCGCCCGCCGAAGGCGGCAGCGCGGCGTCCATCTTCACTTCCATACAGTCGCTGGGGCTGAAACTCGATCCCCGCAAGGCGCCGGTCGAATATCTGGTGGTGGACCGCGCGGAGAAAGTCCCCACGGAGAATTAAGGGTGAATCCCCGAAGACTGTAAGTCCCCTGTTCGGACTGCAACTAACACGACAGGACAACGAATTGCCGATACGGACCCATCGCTCATGGCAGGTAAACGCATCCGGAATTATTTGAGGCTCGGCCTCGCGCTGCTCGCGTCGTGCGCGCTGCTCCCCGCGGCCGAACACCGCGGCATGGTCAAGTTCGCCGGTCTGCCGCTGCCCGGCGCCACCGTCACCGCCACGCAGGGCGACCGGAAGCTCAGCACCGTGACGGATGCGCAGGGCATCTACGATTTCCGCGACCTCCCCGACGGCACCTGGAAGATCCGCGTCGAGATGCAGTGCTTCACGCCGGTGGAACGCGATGTCGCCGTCGCCCCTGGCGCGCCTTCTCCCGAATGGGAGCTGAAGCTCCTGCCCTTCGACGAAATCAAGGCCGCCGCGCCCGCGCCACCTCCGCCGCCGGCGAGCCCGGCGCCCACGGCGGCCCCGGCCGCTGCCGCGACCCCCGCCGCGGCCCCCACTACCAGCGCCGCCGCCCCGCCCGCGCCAACGTCCACATCCGGGAAATCCAGGAAAGCGAAGAAGACGAAGCTGCCCAAAGGCGTGCCTCCGCCGCAGCCGGCCAACACCTCCAGCGGATTCCAGCGCGCCGAAGCCGTGGCCTCCGGCGAAGGCGCCAGGAACGGCGAATCCACCGACAACGGCGCCAACCGCAACAATGCCGCGCCCGGCGAAATGAACAACGCGACCGGCGACGGCTTCCTCATCAACGGCAGCGTGAACAACGGGGCCTCCACTCCGTTCGCGCAATCGGCGGCATTCGGCAACAACCGCCGCGGCCGCGGCTCGCTGTATAACGGCGGCCTCGGGCTGACCTTCGGCAACTCGCTGTGGGATGCGCGGTCCTACTCCATCACCGGCCAGGACACGCCCAAGCCGGCCTACAGCCACGTGCAGGGCATGGCCAACTTCGGCGGACCCATCAGGATCCCGCGATTGATCGAGCGCAATGGCCCCAACCTGATCGTCAACTACCAGTGGACGCGCAACCGCAACGCCGGCACCTCCACCAGCCGCGTCCCCACCGCCGCCGAACGTCTCGGCGATTTCTCGCAGTCGCTCAACGCGCTGGGCCAACCGGTGCGCGTGATCGACCCCGCCACCAATACCCCCATCCCCGGCAATGCGATCCCACAGAGCCGCATCAGCCCGCAGGCCCTCGCGCTCGAGAGCTTCTACCCGCTGCCGAATTTCACGGGCGGGCCGCAATACAACTACCAGGTGCCGCTGGTCGGCTCCACCCATTCCGACGCGCTGCAGGCGCGCATCAACAAACCCATCGGCCGCAAGGACAACGTGTTCGGCAGCTTCGGCATGATGAGCACGCGCGGCGATTCCACCAGCCTCTTCGGCTTCGTCGATACCACCCGCGCGCTCGGCTACCAGATCAGCGCCAACTGGATGCGCCGTTTCTCACTGCGCACGTTCCTCACGCTCGGCTACCAGTTCAGCCGCCAGACCACGCACGCGGTGCCGTTCTTCGCCAACCGGCAGAACATCGCCGCCCAGGCCGGAATCACCGGCACCAACCAGGACCCCGCCTACTGGGGGCCGCCGCAATTGAACTTCACCAGCGGCATCGCCGGCCTTTCCGACGGCGCCAACAGCGTGCAGCGCTTCCAGACCCACTCGCTTTCCCCCTCGCTCTTCTGGGCGCACGGCTCGCACAACGTCACCATCGGTGGCGATGTCCGGCGCCAGCAGTTCAACCCCGTCTCGCAGAGCGACCCGCGCGGCACGTTCAACTTCACCGGCGCCGCCGCGGGCAGCGATTTCGCCGGCTTCCTGCTCGGCGTCCCCGATACCAGTTCCATCGCCTTCGGCAACGCCGACAAGTATTTCCGCGCCGGCACGTACGATGCCTACCTGGCCGACGATTGGCGCGTCAGCCCGTCCCTCACCCTCAACATCGGGGTGCGCTGGGAGTACGGCTCGCCGGCTACCGAAAAATACGGCCGCCTGGTTAATCTGGATGTCACCCCCGGCTTCGCCGCGGTGGCGCCCGTGGTGGCCGCTTCGCCCACCGGACCTCTCACCGGCGCCACGTACCCCGCCTCGCTGCTGCAGCCCGATAAAGGCGGCTTCGAACCGCGCATCGGACTCTCCTGGCGCCCGCTGTTGGCATCGTCCATGGTCATCCGCGGCGGCTACGGCATCTATCGCGATACGTCGATCTACTTCCCCATCGCCGCGCGCATGGCGCAGCAATCGCCGCTGTCGAGGACGCTCAGCCTCAATAACGCGGAGACTCCGCTGACGCTGGCCAACGCCTTTTACCTCGCGCCCAACGTCGCCACTAACACGTTCGCGGTGGATCCCAACTTCCGCAACGGCTACTCGCAGAACTGGCAGGTCTCCCTGCAGCGCGACCTGCCGGGATCGCTGGTCATGACCGCTACGTACATGGGCACCAAAGGCACGCGCGCGCAGCAGCAGTTCCTGCCCAACACCTATCCCGCCGGCGCCGCCGGGCTCTGCCCCTCCTGCCCCACGGGCTACCAATACCTCGTCTCCAACGGCAATTCCACCCGCGAAGCCGGACAGTTCCAGCTCCGGCGCCGCCTGCATAACGGCTTCACCGCCAGCCTGAATTACACCTACTCGAAATCCATCGACGATGCCGCTCTCGGCGCCGGCAGCCAGCGCGGCGGGGCCACCGCCGCCGCCGTCATCGCCCAGAACTGGCTCGACCTCAGCGCCGAACGAGGCCTCTCTCCCTTCGATCAGCGTCACCTCGCCAACATCACCGTCCAATACACCACCGGCATGGGCCTCAAGGGAGGCACGCTGCTCGACGGCTGGCGCGGCCGCCTCATGAAGGATTGGACCTTCGTCACGACGATCAACGCCGGCAGCGGACTGCCGCTCACCCCCCTCTACGGTGCGGCCACCCGCGGCACCAGCGTAACCAGCAGCATTCGCCCGGATTACACCGGCGCCTCTCTCTACGACGCGCCCGCCGGACGCTTCCTCAACCCCGCGGCCGTCGCCGCGCCGCAAGCCGGTGAGTGGGGCAACGCCGGGCGCAACTCCATCGAGGGCCCCGGCCAGTTCACGCTCAACGCATCGATGGCCCGCACCTTCCGGCTCACCGACCGCCTCAACGCCGATTTCCGCATCGATGCCACCAACCCACTCAATCACGTGACCTACCCGAGCTGGAACGTGGTCGTCAGCAGCGCGCAATTCGGGGTGCCTTCCACTGCGAATCCCATGCGCAGCCTGCAGGCCACCATGAGGGTGAGGTTCTAATATGAAAAAGACCGCCGCCGTTCTTCTCACCGCTATCCTGGCCGCTGCCCAGCAGGGCGCGCCGCCCCAGCAGCCCGAACCCGCCGCCGCGCAGTCCGGCGTCGCCAAATTCAGTACTTCGCTGAACCTCGTGGTGGAGACCGTCACGGTCAATGACAAGAACGGCAAGGCCATCGACGGCCTCAAGGCGAGCGACTTCACCATCACGGAGAACGGCGCGCCGCAGAAGATCGCCTTCTGCGAATTCCAGCGCCTGCCCGAGCCGGGCGATTCCACCGCGAACTTTTCGACGCGCCCCGAAGCCGCCGCGCCTCAGTCCGCCGCGCCCAAGCCCGCCGCGCCCAAACCCGCGACTCCGCCCGCCCCCTCCGTCACCGCCGCCCAGATCGCCCCCGAAGCCCCCGGCGACCTGCGTTACCGCGACAAGCGCCTCCTCGCCCTCTACTTCGACATGAGCGCCATGCAGGTCCCCGACCAGCTCCGCGCCTTTACCGCCACCCTGAAATTCCTCAAGACCCAGACCACGCCCGCCGACCTGATCGCCATCATGCAGTTCACCAACGGAGCCGTCAAAGTGCTGCAGGATTTCACCGCCGACCGCGACCAGCTCCTCTACGTGCTCAACAATATGATCACCGCGAGCGAGGGGCTCGACGAGAACGCCGATGACGCATCCTCCTCCGACACCGGCTCCTCCTTCGGCCAGGACGACGGCGAGTTCAACATCTTCAACACCGACCGCCAGCTCTCCGCGCTCGAAACCGCGGTCAAGATGCTCGGCACCCTCAACGAAAAGAAGGCGCTGATCTACTTCGCCAGCGGCCTGCGCCTCAACGGCGTGGATAACCAGGCGCAACTCCGCGCGACGCTCAACGCCGCCATCCGCGCCAACGTGGCCATGTTCCCGATCGACGCCCGCGGCCTGGTCGCTTCCGCGCCTCTCGGCGACGCCACCCAGGGATCGCAGGGCGGCGGCGCCATGTACTCCGGCGGCGCGGCCGTTGCCATGATGAACGGCTTCCAGAAGTCGCAGGACACGCTCTACGCGCTCGCCGCCGACACCGGCGGCAAGGCCATGTTCGACTACAACGATCTCTCCATGGGAATCGTGCAGGCGCAGAAGGCCACCAGCAGCTACTACGTCCTCGGTTATTACACCAGCAATACAACGCCCGACGGCAAGTTCCGGCGCATCAGTATCAGCCTCAAGGAATTTCCGTCCGCCAAACTCGACTACCGCCAGGGCTACTTCGGCCCCAAGGAGTTCACCAGGTTCACCCAGGCCGATAAGGAACGCCAACTCGAAGACGCGCTCATGCTCGGCGACCCCATCACCGACCTCACCATCGCGATGGAGGTGAATTACTTCCAGCTCAACCGCGCCGAGTATTACGTGCCCGTAGTCATGAAGATTCCCGGCAGCGAACTCGCCCTGGCGCGCAAGGGCGGCGCCGAGCGCACCGTGATCGATTTCATCGGCGAAATCAAGGACGAGTACAACACCACCATCCAGAACATCCGCGACAAGGTGGATATCAAGCTGTCCGGCGAAACCGCTGCCGAACTGCAGAAGCGCCAGATCCAGTACGACACCGGCTACACGCTGCTCCCCGGCAAGTACACCATCAAAGTGCTCGCCCGCGATGCCGAAACCGGGCGCATCGGCACCTTCATGAACACGTTCGTGATTCCCAACCTGAACAAGGAGACGCAGCGCATCCCCATCTCCAGCGTCGTGCTCAGCGGCCAGCGCATCCCGCTGAGCGACGCCCTGTACACCGCCGGCAAGGACAAAGAGCAGGTCACCAACCCGCTGGTCAACGAAGGCCAGAAACTCATTCCCAGCGTCACCCGCGTGTTCAATAAGAACCGCGACATGTACGTCTACCTGCAGGCGTACGAACCCGCCGCCGAAACGGTCCAGCCGCTGGTCGCCTATGTCACGTTCTATCGGGGCGCGAAAAAGGCCTTCGAAACGCAGCCCCTGCCCGTGACCGAAGGCATCAACAACCGGCTCAAGACCGTGCCGCTGAAATTCAGTATCGCGCTCAACAACCTGCCTCCCGGCCGGTACAGCTGCCAGGTCACGGTCCTCGACCCCAAGGGCCAGAAGGCCGCCTTCTGGCAAGCTCCCGTCATGTTGGTGCAGTGAGTAGCGCGGGCCTCTGGCCTGCTGCGTGAATTATTCCCGGCCCGTGCTGCCCATCTCCCGCAGGTGCCGCCAGACCATCGACACTGGCAGCCCCATCACGTTGAAGTAGCAGCCTTCGATCCGCTCCACGAAGCGCGATGCCAGCCCCTGGATCGCGTACGCGCCCGCTTTATCCATCGGCTCCCCGCTGGCCACGTAGGCTTCGATCTCCTCCGCGCCGAGCGGACCGAACCAAACCGCCGTCGTCGCATGGTCGCGGATCATCTCTTCGCCGCGCCGCAGGCACACGCCGGTCAGCACCTCGTGCCGCCGGTTCGAAAGCAGCCGCAGCATGCGCCGCGCATCGGCCGCATCCACCGGCTTGGCCAGGATCTCGCCCGCCGCCACCACGGTGGTGTCCGCGGCCAGCACGATCTCCTCCGGCGCCGCCCCGATCGCCCGCGCCTTGGCCTCCGCCAGGCGCCGCACGTAGGGTCCCGGCCTCTCGGCTTCGAGCGGAGTCTCGTCCACCTCCGCCACGCGAACGGTGAAAGCAATTCCGGCATTGCGCAGTATCTCCGCGCGCCGGGGCGACTGGCTGGCAAGTACGATCATCGGTTAGTAGAATTGTCGCAGATGAAGAACCTCGCCAAGAAACTCATGGTTTCGCCCGGATCGCACGTCAAGCTGTCCGCGCTCGATGCCTCCGATACGCACGGCGTCGAAAAGGCTCAGGCCGAGGAACAATTCCCGCAACTCCGCGACCGCCTCGGCGTCCTGCAGTATCTGCTGTACGCCGAAGGCCGCCGCGCCCTGCTCGTCGTCCTGCAGGGCATCGACGCCGCCGGCAAGGACGGCACCATCCGCCACGTCATGACCGGACTCAATCCGCAAGGCGTACGCGTCACCTCCTTCAAAGCCCCCGAGGGCACCGAGAAGCGCCACGACTACCTGTGGCGCATCCACTCCGCCATGCCCGAATTCGGCCAGATCGGCATCTTCAACCGCTCCCACTATGAGGACGTGCTGATCGTGCGCGTGCACAACCTCGTCCCCAAGAGCGAGTGGACTCGCCGATACCGCCAGATCAACGAGTTCGAGCGCATGCTCAGCGACAACCACGTCCGCATCGTCAAGTTCCTTCTCTACATCGATCGCGACGAGCAGGCCGTGCGTTTCCGCGAACGGATCAACGACGAAAGCAAAAACTGGAAATTCTCCCCCGACGACCTCAAGGAACGCGAACACTGGGACGAATACATCCAGGCCTACGAAGCTGTGCTGAAGGAGTGCAACGCCGGCCACGCGCCGTGGTACCTGATTCCCGCCAACCGCAAGTGGTTCCGCAACTACGCGGTCGCGCAGGTGCTCGCCGACGAACTCGAAGCCATGGACCTGAAATATCCCAAGGCCACCCTCGATCTCTCCGGCATCACGTTCGAGTAGCTTCAGCCTTCTTCGATGGCCGCCGTCAGCGGGGCCGTTACCATCGCCTTCGGCAGCGGCTTCCAGAAGATCAGCGCCAGCAGGATCGTCAGCGCCTGCACGCCGGCGATCAGCCCTACGCACGCGCCCCACGTGGGATGAGCCCACAACATGCCCGGCACGGCGCTGCCCGCGCTGCCGCCCACGTAGTAGAAGGTCACGTACAGGCCTACCGCGGACGCGCGTGCTTCCGTGGCCGCGCTGCCCACGTAGCTCGACCCCGCCGCGTTGCCGACGAACACGCCCGAGCACGCCAGCGTCAAGCCCGCCATCACCGCCGGCAGACTGTGGATCAGGGTGAGCGCCACGCCTGCCGCGCCCGCCGTGAACGCCGCCACCAGCGCGAACCGGTGCCCCACCCGGTCGATCATCCGCCCCGCTTTGGGCGTGATGATCGCGCCCACCAGGTACACCACGAACAGTTGTCCCAGCGCCTGAGTGGATAGGCTGAAGGGAGGCGCGGCCAGGTAGAAATTCACGTACGTGAACGTGCCCAGCAGCGTGAACATCACACAGAACCCTACCACGTAAGTCGCCGCCAGCCGTGGATTGCGCAGGTGCCGCAGCATCCCGATTGCCAGCGGTTGCCGGCTACGCTCACTCGTGAAGCGCCGCCCCGGCGGCAGCCACGCGCGGATCGCAGCCGCGCCCAGCAGGTTCACCACACCCAGCGCGATAAACGCCCACCGCCATCCCGCCGCCGCCGCCACGTACGCCGCCAGCACCCTGCCGCTGAACCCGCCCAGCACCGTACCCGTGACGTACGCCGCCGTCGCCGCCCCCGCGCCGTATTCCCACTCCTCATTCACGTACGCGATCACCACCGCGAAGATTCCCGGCGTAAACACGCCTTGCAGGAAGCGCCAGAACAGCAGTTGCCCGAAGTCGGCCGAGGTGGCCGCCAGCAGCGTGGGCACCGCCAGCAGAAACGCCGCCGGTACGATCACGCGCTTGCGCCCGAAGCGGTCCGCCACCACTCCCGCGAACGGCGCCGCCAGCGCCACCGCCAGGGTGGACGCCGTCACCAGCAGGCTCGCCCGCCCCGGTGTGAGTGCGAACACGCGCGCCAGCATCGGCAGCAACGGCTGCGGGGCGAACAGCGTGGTGAACGCGCAGAACCCCGCCAGCACCACCGCCGCCGTGCGGGTGCCCGGCTGTTTTGGCGCGCTTTCGAGCATGTCCCATTGTAGGGTGACTGCTCCAGATTCTCCCGAAAGCGGGTCGCCGGGGCCGTCGGGCGACGCGGCTCGCCGGCAGGTGGGTCAGAATGAATTCTGAAGGGAGCGAGTCCGCATGAACCGTCAAGAACCAGAACCCGCGGCCCCAGATGATCTGGCCTCCGGCATGCCCGCGCTGGCTTTCATGATCGGAGATTGGGAGCTTGACTACACCGTCACGCGAAACGGCAGCACGACGCGTACCATCTGCGGAACAGGATCGATCCGGCGCTTTCTCGACGCGGCCTACATCACGTTCGATTATGTGATGCGACAGAAGGCGACGATGGAGAAAATCGGAGCGGCCCATGGGATTTTCGCCTGGGACAAGAAGGCCGGACAGTATCGATTCTTCTGGTTCGAAAGCTCCGGAACGTTCCTGCAAGCCGACGGGTCGCTTTCCGCCGATCACCCGCTCGCGCTCGAATGGCAAGGCGTCAACTGCCGGCAGGTGTTTCGCCGCGTCGACGCCGGCGCGATGTACCTGGAGATGCGTTGTCCCGACGAAGATCTCCTCCTGCGGGTTGACTTCACGCGTATGACCGGTGCCGGCCCGACGCCGGATTGACGTCCCGCCCTTTGGTTTCTACCACACAAGACATCGGGGTCCGAATCCTGCTATAGGTGGAATCGGCTGCAAGGAGGAGCCAGGCTGTGAGCGATCGAGCCTCTATTCTTCGCGCCGCACTGCAACGCCGACGCGCGCTCGTCGTGCCGGGATGTCACGACTCTCTCAGCGCCAGGATCATCGAGAACGCCGGATTCGAAGCCGTCCAGATCAGCGGCTTCGGCGTGGCCGGTAGCCTGCTCGGCAAACCCGATGTCGGTCTGGTCGATATGAAGGACATTCTCGACATCACCGGGCACATCACCCGCGCCGTCCGCATTCCCGTCATGGCCGACATCGATACCGGCGGCGGCAACGCCCTCAACGCCGCGGCGGTCACCGGGCGCCTCATCGAGATGGGCGTGGCCGGGGTCAACATCGAAGACCAGGTCTTCCCCAAGCGCTGCGGGCACATGGAAGGCAAGCAGGTCATCCCCGCCGACGAAATGGCGGGCAAGGTCAGGGCGATGGTGGATGTCCGCCGGCGGTTGGGCCGCGACATCGTCATCAACGCGCGCACCGACGCCTACGCCGTCCACGGCTTGCGCGAAGCCATCTTCCGCGCCAACTTCTACCTCGATGCCGGCGCCGACCTGGTCTTCCTCGACGGCATCGGCACGCGCGCCGATATCGAGCGCGCGGCGCGCGAGATCCACGGACTGCTCTCCGTGAACCTCATGGACGCGGTCACCGGCGTCAAGACCGAACTCATCTCCATCCCGGAGCTCGCCGCCCTCGGCATCGCCCGGGTGAGCATTCCGGTTGCGTCCATCATGGTCATGCACAAGGCGCTGACCGGGTTTTTTGCGGCGCTGCACGCCTCGCCCACCGGCCTTCTCGCCGGCGAAACGGACCGGCTGACCAGCTTCCGGGACTACACGGCTTTCGTCGGACTCCCCGAATACCGTGACCAGGAACGCGAATACCTGCCGGCTCCCGCGGCGGCGGCAACGCGGTAGTTCAAGGAGAACTGCCATGGGTATGACACTGGCTGAAAAGATCCTCGCCCGCGCATCCGGGCGGGAGCGGGTGTCGCCGGACCAGATCGTGATCGCGCGCGTGGACCTCGCCATGAGTCACGAGAACGCCGACCTGGTGCGCAAGAGCTTCCTCGAAATCGGCGTGGAACGCGTGTGGGATCCCTCGAAGATCGTCATCATCTTCGACCACCGCGTGCCCGCCGAATCGGAGAAGACCGCGACCACCCACCGCGCCGTGCGCGAGTTCGTCGCCGCCCAGGGGATCCCGCACTTCTACGATGTCGGGCGCGGCGGTGTGTGCCACCAGGTGCTGCCCGAAGAAGGGCACGTCCGGCCGGGGATGGTGCTGGTAGGCACCGACTCCCACACCACCACCCACGGAGCCTTCGGCGCCTTCGCCACCGGAATCGGCGCCACCGAGATGGCCGGCGTGTGGACCGAGGGGACGCTCTGGTTCAAGGTCCCTTCCAGCCTGCGCATCGAAGTCGAGGGCGAGTTCCCGCCGTGGATCTCGGCCAAGGACCTGATCCTTCACATCATCGGCAAGCTCGGCGCCGCCGGCGCGGACTATCGCGCGGTCGAGTTCAACGGCCCCGCCATCCGCTGGATGAGCGTGGCCTCGCGCATGGTGCTCACCAACCTCGCCATGGAGATGGGAGCGAAAGTCGCCTTCACTCCCGTGGATGAGGTCCTGCTGAGCTTCCTGCGCCCGCGCGTGCAGGGAGAACTGGAAGTCATCGCGCCCGATCCGGACGCCGTCTACGAGCGCACCATCGGCATCGATGCCGGCGCGGACCTGAAGGAGCCCTGCATCGCCTGCCCGCACGCGGTGGACAACGTGAAGCCGCTCTCCGCCGTAGGCGAGGTCCCGATCCATCAGGCGGTGATCGGCTCCTGCACCAATGGCCGCATCGAAGATCTCGAGGTGGCCGCGCGCGTGGTCGCCGGACGTCGCGTGCATCCGCGCACGCGCCTCATCGTCAGCCCGGCGTCGCAGCGCGTGTATCGCGAGGCGCTGCAACTGGGCTATCTGGAAACGTTGGTCGCGGCCGGCGCGATGGTGAATCCGCCGGGCTGCGGTCCCTGCGTGGGCGTCCACCAGGGCATCCTCGCGGCGGGTGAGAACTGCGTCTCTTCCACCAACCGCAACTTCATCGGCCGGATGGGCAGCAAGGATTCGTTTGTCTACCTGGCCAGCCCGGCGGTGGTCGCGGCATCCGCCATCGCGGGCAGACTGGCGCATCCGGAAGCGGTCGTAAAGGAGGGCCGGGTATGGCAGGCGAAAGCTTGAAACTGCGCGGGCGCGTACGCGCCGTTCTGGGCGCGAACATCGATACCGACATCATCTATCCCGGCCGCTACCTGAACATCACCGACCGGGAGAAGACCGCGGAGCATCTCTTCGAACTGTCCTACCCGGACGTCCGCGCGGCGATTCAAGCGGGCGAGTTCATCGTCGCGGGCGCGAACTTCGGCTGCGGGTCCAGCCGCGAACAGGCGGCCGCGGCGCTCAAGTTCGCCGGCATCGGCGCCGTCGTCGCGGCAAGCTTCGCGCGCATCTTCTTCCGCAACGCGATCAATCTGGGGCTGCCCGCCGTGGTGGCTCCGGACATGGCTGCGAACTGCGCGGCGGGCGACGAACTGGAAATCGATCTCGTGGCCGGCGCGATCCGCAACCTCACCACCGGCATCACGGTACAGGCGGCGCCGCTCGACCCCCGCGCGGCCGAACTGCTCGCCGCCGGCGGGCTGATCCCGTACCTCAAGCACAAGTACCTACAGGAGGCGAACGCGACATGTCCAAGCACCGTATAGCCTGGTTGCCCGGCGACGGCATCGGCCCGGAGGTGTGCGACGCCGCGCGCTGCGTGCTCGATGCCGCGGGCTTCGAAGCCGAGTACCTGCACGGCGACATCGGCTGGGAGTTCTGGTGTCGCGAAGGCGACGCCCTGCCGCGGCGCACGCTCGACCTGCTGGGCGAGACCGAGTGCGCCTTCTTCGGCGCCATCACGTCGAAGCCCTCCGGCGAAGCCGCGCGCGAACTCGCGCCCGGGTTGCAGGGGCGCGGCCTCACCTACCGCAGTCCCATCGTGCGCATGCGCCAGATGCTCGATCTCTACGTCTGCCTTCGCCCCTGCCGCGCCTTCCCCGGCAATCCGCTCAACTACCGCGGCGGCATCGACCTGGTCATCTTCCGCGAGAACACCGAGGGCATGTACATCGGGGTCGAGTTCCCACAAGTGCCGGCGGAGTTCCGCACCGTCCCTGCGATGCGGCGCATCCCCGAAGATGCCGCGATCTCGATCCGTAGCGTCACGCCCGAAGCCTCGCGGCGCATCGTGGAGGCGGCGTTTCAATACGCGGTGAAGAACGGGCGGCGCAAGGTGACCGCGGTCCACAAGGCCAACGTCCTGCGCGCCACCTGCGGTGTGTTTCTGGACGCGGCCAACGAGGTGGCGGCACGCTATCCGCAAATTCAGTTCGAGACCGCCAACGTGGATGCGATCTGCATGTGGCTGCTCAAGAACCCGCTCAACTACGACGTAATCGTGACCACGAACCTTTTCGGCGACATCCTTTCCGACCTCTGCTGCCAGTTGGTGGGCGGTATGGGGTTTGGCTACAGCGGCAACATCGGAGACCGCTACGCGGTGTTCGAGCCGACCCACGGCTCGGCGCCGAAGTACGCGGGACAGCGGAAGGTCAACCCGCTGGCGACCATTCTCGCCGCGAAGATGATGGCGGAGTGGCTGGGCGAGTTGGAAATCGCGCGCAACATCGAGGAGGCCGTGGCCCGTGTGGTGGCACAGGGCGCGGTCCGTACCTATGACCTGGGCGGCAGCGCCTCCACCATGGACGTTGCTCAGAGCGTGGCCCAATCGCTGCGATTGGCGCCCGCCACGAGGTGAATTCCATGTTAGAAATTCACACCACCCAACGTTTGGATCAGATCGAACTCAGCCTCAGGCTTGCCGCCGAACGCCACGGCGGCGGCGTGCTGGCCGTGAGTCACGTCGGCCAGCTGCTGAAGGAAGACAAGTACGCCGGCGATGTTGACGCCCTCACGTTCACGGTCTGCTTCCCGGATCTGTATGCGAGCCTGCTGCACGCCGACGTGCGCTTCGCCGCCTTCCTGCCGGGGCGAATCGCGGCCTGCGCGTGGAAGGACGGCACCTTCCTGGAAGCGATCTCGCCCAAGGAATATTGCCGCATGTTGCACCGTCCCGAGGTCGAGCCGATGGCGGCGACCCTGGAGGACCGCATCCGGGTGGTGATGGAGGAGGCCGCGGGAAGGCGCGTCTTCGTTGCCGCGGCGGGCGGCGGTGTGACGGTCGAGCACCGTGCCACCGAGGACATGATCAACATGCGGGCCGCGCTGCCGCAGCGCATCGATTGCCTCGGCACCAAGGTGGAGGAACTCGCCGGCACCGGCGAGCACGATTCACCGGGCGGATGACGCTTCCTTGCGCGCGCGCCGTTTCCTGGCCCAATCCTCGCGCACAACCTGCCGCGCGCGGCCGAGCGCCAGCGCGTCCGCCGGAACGTTGTCCGTGATCACCGATCCCGCGCCCGTGTACGCGCCCGCGCCGATCTCGAGCGGCGCCACCAGAGTCGAGTTGCTGCCGATGAACGCGCCCTCGCCGATTTTGGTCGGGTGCTTGGCGTAGCCGTCGTAATTGCAGGTGATGGTGCCGGCGCCGATGTTACTCTTCGCGCCGATCGCCGAATCGCCCAGGTACGCCAGGTGGTTGGCCTTCGCGCCCGCGCCCATGCGGGTCTTCTTGAGTTCGACGAAGTTGCCGATGTGCGCGCCCGCCTCCACGTGGTTCTCCATCCGCAGCCGCGCGTACGGACCGGCCTGCGCGCCGCGCTCCAGGTGAGAGGTCGCGACCATGGTGAACGCGCCGACACGCACTTCATCTTCCAACACCGAATCTTCGATGATGGAGCAGGCGCCCACGGTGCAGTCCGCGCCGATGCGCGTCCGCCCCAGGATCTGCGCGAAGGGCTCGATCACCGTGTCCGGCCCGATCTCGACTCCGGAATCGATCGTGATGGTCTCGGGCTTGACCAGGGTCACGCCGTCGCGCATCACCTGCCGGCGCTTGCGCTCACGCAGGATGGCGTCGACTTCGGCAAGCTGCGCGCGGTCGTTGATCCCCAGCGCTTCGTTGGGGTCGGCGATCTGCATGGCTTCCACCGCGTGCCCGGCGCGTGAAAGAATCGCCGGCATGTCAGTGAGGTAATATTCTTTCGCCGGGTTATCCGTGCCGATCTCGCCGATGTGCTTCCAGAAGAGGTCCGCGCGGTAGCAGTAAATTCCCATGTTAGCTTCGCGGATGGCGAGCTGCTCCGCGGTGCCGGCCTTCTGCTCCACCACGTCGCGCACGTTGCCGCGCTCGTCGCGGATGACGCGCCCGTAGCCGGTGGGGTCGTCCATCACGGCGCTCAGCAGCACGCCCGCCGCGCTCGTTCCCTTGGCCTGCGCGATCAGTTGCTCCAGGGTCTCCACTCGCAACAGCGGGCTGTCGCCGTAGAGCACCATCAGGTAGCCGCCGAGCCCGGAGGCGGCGTCGCGGCAAATCGAGACGGCGTGGCCGGTGCCCAACTGCTCCTTCTGCTCCACGAAGCCGATGCCCCCGGCGGCCGCCGCGGCGTCGCGCCGCACCTCTCCGGCCTGGTGCCCCACTACCACTAAGACGCGTTCGGGGGGCGCCAGCGCCAGCGCGGTATCGAGTACGTGGCCCAGCAGCGTCTTGCCGCCGGCGCGGTGCAGCACCTTGGCCTTGCGCGATTTCATGCGGGTGCCCAGACCCGCCGCGAGGATCACAACCGTTACGTCGGAATGCATCATTCCTATTATGAAGGGGAGTTGCCCGATGCTGCCTGGGCGGCGCGCCGCCGGGCTTCCTGGCCGAGCCGCACCACCATGGCGGCGGTGGCCGCCGGATCGTGCCGGATCTTGCCCTCGGAACTGGCCAGGTTGGCCGGGATCACCCGGATGCCCATCTTGACGAACGCGTCCAGATCGATCTCCACCGGCAGCGCGTCCTCTTTGGCGTAGTGCTTCTTGAGCGCGCCGGAGATGGAGCGAATGTTCACCACGGCGTAATCGATCAGCTTGCCCGCGTGGCGCTGAATGGCGCGCACGTGGTCGCTGGCGGTGAAGCACGTGGTTTCGCCGGGCTGCGACATGAGATTCACGAAGTAGCACTTCACGGCCGGCGAGTTGCGTATGGCCGACGGGATGCCGTCCACCAGGAGGTTGGGGATCACGCTGGTGAACAGCGAACCGGGGCCGAGCGTGATGATGTCGGCTTCGGCGATGGCGGCGAGCGCGGCGGCCAGTGGGCGCGCGTTGCGCGGCTTGAGGCGCACGGCGCGGATGGCTTCGCGGCTGCGTGAGATGCGCGTCTCCCCCTGCACTTTGGAGCCGTCGGCGAGTTTGGCCTCGAGCGAGACGTTGGACGCCGTCGAGGGGTAGATGCGTCCGGCGATGTTGAGTACCTCGCTCGAAACTTTCACGGCGTCCGCGAAATCGCCCATCACGTGATTCAGCGCGGTGAGGAAAAGGTTGCCGAAACTGTGTCCTTTGAGCCCGCGCCCGGATTCGAAGCGGTATTGGAACAGGCGCGAGAGCAGGGCCGAATCCTCGCTGAGCGCGACCATGCAGTTGCGGATGTCGCCGGGCGGCAGAACGTCGAACTCACGGCGCAGGCGTCCGCTGCTGCCGCCATCGTCGGTCACCGTGACGATGGCGGTGATGTCCACCCGCGGCGAGGCGGGATCGGCCGGATGGACGTAGTGCTTGAGCCCGGAAAGCACGCTGGAGAGTCCCGTGCCGCCGCCGATGGCGACTACTTTGATTGGAGACGCGGCGCTCACTTACCAGGTCTTCTTTTCCGGGTAGAGCAGCGCCTGGATAGCGGGCTGATTGGCGAAAGGAGCGAAGTCCGCATCCTGCCGGGCGAGCATCCTGTTGCGCGGTTCGAGCTCGATGGCGCGCCTGAGGTGTTCGCAGGCGCCGCCGAGATCGCCGCCCAGCGCCTTGGCCAGAGCCAGGGCGTAGTGAACGTGGTCCGCCCCGGGGACGGCGAGCAGTGCCTTTTCCAGGTGTACGCGGGCTTCCTCTACCTTGCGCGCGTTGAGCAGCGCCACCCCGTAGTTGTACTGTTCTTCGGGCGAAGCCAGGGTCACCGTATCCTGGCTGAGGCGGTGCTGGCACATGGACGCGTGCAATCCGGCACGGTTGGCCACGTCGCGCTCGGGTCCGGCGATCGCCTGCTGGAACAGATCGTGCGCCTCCTTGAAGCGGCGCAGGTGGAAGAGCTTCATGGCCGATTCGAAGGCGGCCAGTTGATCCGCCCCGGTCTGCGCGCGTGCCGGCGCTGCCGCGGTACGAGAGGCCTCGGTGCTTTTGGGGTTCTTGGGTGCCTGAGGTTTGGTCATGCGTGTTGGCGTATTACTGGCCTTGGCAGCGACCGTTTTCTTTTTCTCCGGCATGGCGCGACGATTGAAACTTCTACCATACCGAACGAATGAAATGCAACTGTCTACCCGAGTCCGGCCTCCCGCAGAAACTTGGCGGATTCCTCCGGCGGCGTCGGATTGATGTAGAACCCGGTGCCCCACTCGAAGCCGGCCACCTTGGTCAGTTTGGGAATGATCTCCACGTGCCAGTGGTAATGCGGAAGCGTTCCCTCCTGCACTGGCGCGCTATGAATAATGTAATTGAAAGCGGGCCGCTCCAGCACCTTGTCGATCTTGCGCAACGTGGTGCGCAGCACCCACGCGAGGTTTTCCAACGTGGCGGCGCCGGCGTTTTCGAAGTGCGATTCGTGCTGCTTGGGCAGAATCCAGGTTTCGAAGGGGAAGCGCGGCGCGTACGGTGCGAGCACCGTGAACCGGTCCGTCTCCGTGACCATGCGCACGCCGGAGGCGGTCTCCTGCCGGATGATGTCGCAAAAGATACACCGCTCCTTGAGATCGTAAAAGAGGCGCGCGGCGTCGACCTCTTCTTTCACGCGCTTGGGGATTACGGGTAGCGCGATCAACTGCGAGTGCGGATGCTCGAGCGAGGCGCCGGCGGCTTCGCCGTGGTTCTTGAAGAGCAGGATGTAGCGGAAACGCTGGTCCTTCTTGAGGTCGTTGACCCGCTCGCGAAACGCCCAGAGCACCTCTTCGATCTGTTTTTCCGGCATCTCGACCATGGTTTTTGCATGGTCCGGCCCCTCGATGATGATCTCGTGGGCGCCGATGCCGTTCATCTTGTCGTACATGCCCTCGCCCTGGCGGTTGAGTTCGCCCTCGATGCCGAGCACGGGAAACTTGTTGGGCACCACGCGCACGCGCCATCCGGGTTCGTCGCGGCCCCCGGAGTTGCGGAAGGCCAGCACTTCGGGCGGGGTCTTGCGCTCGTTCCCCGGATCGAACGGGCAGAAGACGGCCGCCGGAGGCGGTACCGGCTGGCGGATGAAATCGGTCGGCCGCTTGGCGCGATCGGTGGCGATGATGACCCAGCGTCCAGTAATCGGGTCCTTACGCAGTTCGGGCAATGGGATCCTCTTTGGAAGCGCCGGGCAAGGCCCGGCGGCAACCCATGATTATAGCGTGCTAGTCTGTCGATGCCGGAGTCGAACGATGGCCGAAGCCGAACGATGGGACCAGGTGTACGAGAGCGAGCCGCACCTCTACACGCCCGCGCCCAACGCGCTGCTCGTCGAGGTGGCGGGCGCGATGCCGCCCGGGCGCGCGCTGGAGATCGGGATGGGGCAGGGGCGCAACGCCGTGTGGCTGGCGGAGCGCGGTTGGGACGTGACCGGCATCGAGATCTCGCGTGCCGGCGTGGAGCGGGCGCGCACCAGCGGCGCGGGCCTGCGGGTGGTGCTTGCCGCGGCGGAGGAATTCGCCATCGGCGAGAGCCAGTGGGACCTCATCGCCGGCATCTACGTGCATGGCGTGATGCTGCGCGAGAGCGCGCGCATCGTCGCGGGGCTGCGTCCGGGCGGGAGGCTGGTGATCGAAGGCTTCCATCGCGATGTGATGAAGCTCGGGATCGACGGGCTGACCGGCGGGCTGCTCGGCTACAAGACCAATGCGCTGTTGCGGAAATACCTGGAACTTCGCGTCGAGCGGTATGAGGAAGTGGTGGCCATGGCGGACTGGAGGCGGATCGAAGCGCCGCTGGTGCGGATGGTGGCGCGGAAGGAGTGAGGCGCAGGCGCCGCCACGCGGATGCCGGCGCCCTCCTGGAGTCCCGCTACTTTTGGGCCGCGGCGGCCATGGCGGCGATGCGTTCCTGCATGTGCCGCGTAAGGTGCGGGGCGATGCCGAGCATGCGCTCCACCAGCATGAGCTGGCCGCGGTGGTGCATCTCGTGTTCCTTGGGGCTGATGAGCATTTCGAAGCGCGATTTCGCGGGCGGAGTCATGCCTTCGGGGTACTGCACGGACTCGGCCAGGAATTCCTCGGTGCAGGTTTCGAGCAGGCGGGCGTAGCGGTCGCCTTCGGTCCTGAGCAGATCGAGGACCTCGGCCTTGGTGCGCGGCTTCTGCGCTTCGGCGGCCAGGCTGTTCATCATGCCGAAGAAATCGAAGCCGGCGAGGCTGGTGAGGCGGTCTTCGAAGTGGATCTTCTCCTGCACCCTGGACATCAACGCGATGTGCACCAGGGTCTGTGCGACCGTGCGGGTGCCGGGCGCGGGTTGAAAGCCGTACTTCTCCTCCGGGATCTCTTCGGCGATCTGAATCGTATTGCCGCGAACCGTGCGGAAGGCGCGGGCAAGTTCTTGAGAACCGTAATACGTCATAGGCATACAGTTTACCCCGAGGGCCGGTGCGCTCCCACGCTCCCTATGGTTCTTCGAGCTGGAAGAGGCGGCGTCCGCCGAGCGAGGCGCGGAAGCCGTAGAGGGCGAGAACGAGGACGAGGAGGGACGGCAGCGCGGCCATCCCCGCGTACCAGGCGCCGAACGACAGAGCTCCGCCGATGCCGAGGACCTGCTCCACGGCGGAGGCGACGATGACCGCCAGCAGGCCGTAGCGCAGCAGGGCGACGGCCATGATGAGGAAGACCAGCCCGTTGAAGAGGTAATCCACCGGGGTGGTCGTACCAAACGTGAGCGCCGTTCCAATGATCAGCACGAACGCCGCGCCGGCGATCCACTCTTTGCGCAGCAGCAGGCGCAACAGGAACAGGACGAAGAAGAACAATAGCGCGGAGAAGATTGCCGCCGGCATCGCCATGAGGAGTGCCACGGTTT
Source organism: Acidobacteriota bacterium (assembly GCA_018268835.1). Lineage (GTDB taxonomy): Bacteria > Acidobacteriota > Terriglobia > Bryobacterales > Bryobacteraceae > Solibacter. The sequence continues at coordinate 48,784 of JAFDVU010000032.1, forward strand.
CCGGGCGCAGGCCGTTGAGCGCGTCGAGGGGCGGAAAGATGGGGCGGCCGTCGTTGCCGTGGACCAGGGGCGCGAGCTCCATCAGGAGCACGAACAGCACGCCGAGCGCGGAGCCATAGAGCAGGTCGCGGCCCACCAGGGGATCGCGCGTACCCTTGGCGGTGAACCGGGTCCAGGAGATCATGGTCCGCGGCCAGCGGCGGCGGACCCACGGTTCCAGCGCGATATAGAAGATCCAGGTGAGGGCGGAGTTGAGCAGCGCCGCGCCGACCGCGGTCCAGAAGGTGCCGATCTCGTTCTGGGTCGCCGTGTGGTGCGCGCGCAGCAGGTTCCCGCCGGCCATGCAGGCGAAGTAGATGGCGGCCAGGTGGAGCGCGCTGTGCTGATCGGCGCGTGCGCTGCGCAGGTTGTGCCAGGCGAGGACGAAAGCGGCGATCAGGGCGCAGTAGACGAGGATCAGGATCGGAACGGGGTTGTTGGCGCCGGCGAGCGTGACCATGCGGCTGTGCGGGGTCCACGGTCCGGTGATGTGGAAGTAGACGGGACGGCCGCGCCAGGCGGCGGCTTCGATACGCAGTTTTGCGCCGGTGACCGAGTCGGTGCCGTTCCACGCCGCGCGCGCGTCCCAGCTTACCAGCGGCGTCCACTGGGGCTCGGTGGGCTGCAGGGCGGCGGGGTCGAAGCCCGCGGCGCGCAGCAGGCGGGAGAAGTCGAAGGGCGGCGCGGGAGTTTGTCCGGCGGGCTCGACCTGCATGGGCACGGCGTCGAAACTGACCAGGGTCCCAGCCGGATCGGTCTCCACGCGGATCATGCCGGACATTTCCATGGGTGGATCGGTGCGGGTGACGGCGGTGTTGAACTGGCGTTGCGCGACCATCGGCTGCGGGCTCTCGCGATACCAGAACTTGACCAGCGCGGGATGGCCGGTGCCGGCGTGGTCCCATCGCACCATGGCTTCGCGCGGATGCTTGGGCGCCCAGTTGGAGTAATCGTCGTCGTAGGCCATGGCCCATTCCGCGTCCACGGGATGGGTGGTGTAGCCGAAGTCGCGGACGTACTTGCGGGCGGCGAAGGAGAGGGCGTCGGGGGAGTTGGCCAGGGGGATGCGGGAGGTGACGCAAACCCGCGGGACCAGCGCCACCACCACCGCCAGCAGCGCCACCACGGCGCCCAGCCAGGCCAGCGCGACTTTCGGCGCGAGCCCTTCCATTTCGCCGGCGGCGGCGACGAGTTCGGGCGACGGGGTCTCGCCAGCGGCGATAGCGGCGGCGAGCGGATCGCCGCCGGGGAGTCCGGCGGCCACGGCGCGCGCCGTGGCGGGCCGCTGGCGCGGATCGGGGCGCAGACAGCGCAGGATGACGCGCTCGACGGCGGGATCGAGATCGCGGGCCACGCTGGAGATACTCAGGGGAGCGGCCCGCTCCTGCAGTTCGATCAGCTCCATCATGGACGAGGCTTCGAAGGCGCGGCGTCCGGTGAAGATCTCGTAGAGCACGAGGCCGAGCGCGTAGATATCGCTGCGCGCGGTGACCTCAGTTCCGGCAAGCTGTTCCGGGGCCATGTAGGCGGGAGTGCCGCTGCGCACGTCGCCGGCCACCTGTTCGGCCAGTCCGGCGAGTCCGAAGTCCATGATGATCACCTTGCCGCGTCCATCGATCATCACATTGGCCGGCTTGAGGTCGCGGTGCAGGACGCCTTTTTCGTGCGCCGCGGCCACCCCGGCGCACAACTGGCGCGCGGTCTCGACGCCTTTATCCACGGGCAGGCGGCCGATCCGGCGGAGGAGGGTGCCGAGGTCCTCGCCATCGACAAATTCCATGGAGATGTAGTGCAGCCCCTCCGCCTGTCCGACATCGTAGACGCGGCAGACGTTGGGATGGGTCACCTGGCGGGCGATGCGCACTTCGTTGTAGAAGCGGGCGAGGGAGCGCTCGTCCTTCGCGGTGGCTTCGGGGAGGAACTTGAGCGCGACGGCCTGCCCCAGGGTGAGATCGGTGGCGCGATAGACCTCGCCCATGCCGCCGCGGCCGAGCAGTCCGGCCACGCGGTAGCGTCCGCCCACCACGGTGCCGGGAAGAAAGCGCCCCTCGTCCACGGAACTGTCGGTGGAGACGCGCACGGCGGGCGCGCTGCCGCCGATGACCTCGGTCTCGGCGCTGGTGGTAGCGGCCGGGGTGGCGCAGAACGCGCAAAACCGCGCGCCCGGCGGGATTTCATGCGCGCAACTCGGACACTTCCGCATCTCGGCTCCTTACTCTCTTCTACTTCTTTTTTCGCAGATCGTACACGTACATGCTCCAGCCGATTTTGGCGACGGGCTCTCGCAGGCGCAGCGGGGCCAGCGCGTTGAGCGGCGCGTAGACGCCGTAGAGCGGGGTGACGTTGACCACGCAGTAGTCGTCGATCTCGTCCCAGCCTTTCTGGTCGAGCGGGTCGGGCCAGCCGACTTCCTGGACTCCGTAGTAGCTCATCTGCGCGTTGCCGAAGTAGTAAATGCGGGCGCGGCGCGTGCCGTGGGCGTCCAGCCAGTGGACGAGTTTCTTCACGTCCTGGCCCCAGTCGATGTTGGAGTCCAACAGGTACTCCGGGCCGCGGCCGGGTCCTCCGCTGGCGGCGTTGAAAAACGCCAGGTAGTCGGGAGCGATCCAGGCGCACTCGGCGATCTGTCCGGCGGCGAGGAGGAGCATGGCCACCTGCGCGGTGCGGCGCCACGGTACCTGCGCCAGCAGGGCGGCGATGCCGGCGTAGAGGAAGGGATAGATGGGCAGGATGTGGCGCATCCCGAGGTTGATCGCACTGGACATGGAGAACGCGAAGTAGATGGCGGGGGGCAGGGCGAGCCCGGCCGCCATGAGCGGCATGGCGCGCAGGCGATCGTGCCAGCCTGGCGGTGCCGAGAGGCGCTGACGCGAGGGGGGATTTCGATTCGATCCAAAGGTCGGCCAGGAGGCCGACGCTACCGCGGCGAGGAGCAGGGCGAAGGCGGTGAGTGCGGTGAGCGTGCTCTTGACGGCGAAGACAACCGGGAAGTAATCCCATAGGCCCTTGTCGGAGCGGATGCCCATGAGGTAGCTTTCGTGGCCGGATTCGTTGTGGAAGACGACGTCGTTGAGCCCGGTGAGGAAGGTGTGGCGCGGCAGATGCAGGACGCGCATCGCGGTGGTGAGCGGGGTGGCTTCTCCGGCGGGGATGGGGACGGCGGGGGCGCCGCGGGCCTTCCAGCAGCGCACGGTCTCGGGCCAGTAGACCACCACCACGGTGACCAGCAGGACGCCGGCGAGGGCGGCTGCGGCGGTGGCGGCACGGCGGACGCCGAAATCGCGCGGACGGCGGATCCATGCGAAGGCGAAGAGCAGCACCATCGGGGGCAGCAGAAGTACGGCGGAGAACTTCACCACCATAGCGACCGCGAACAGGGCGGCGGCGAGGAGGAGGCGGCGTGTTCCCGCGCGCTCGAGATATTCGACCCAGAGCACGCAGGCGAAGAAGAAGCAGGCGGCCTCGGGCACGTCGGTAGTGACGTAGCGGCCGTGGGCGATGAGGTTGGGGTCGAAGCCGGCGAGCGCGGCAGCGAGGAGTCCGGCGGCGGTTCCCCAGCGGCGGCGGACCCACCATCCGATGGCGGCGATGAAGGCGAGAGAGAGGGCGATGGGCACGGCGCGCGCGGCCAGCAGGATGGTATCGGCGTCGCGGCGATTGTGATACAGGAAGTCGATGCCGAAGTGGACCTGGTCCTGGGGTTTGCCGGCGGCGTCATAGGGGTGGACCTGGAGTCCGAGGAAGAGCAGCGGGACGGCGCTGAGGATCTTGATCAGCGGCGGGTGCTCCGGGTTCCAGGAGTAGTCGCCGAGCGTCAGGTAGGCGTACCCGGCCGAGATGTGGATACCTTCGTCCCACGTCTGCGTCTCCCCCATGGCGGAGCGGACTTCGAGGTAGCCGGCGCTGACGACGATGAGGCCCAGGACGGGCCAGAACAAACGGTCGCGATTCATGTCCCGATGGGTCAAATATAGCGTGTTTGGAGTGCCGGCCCGGAACGGAACGGGGAGAGGAGGCGGAGCGACCTTTCGGCGAGGCGGCCGGTCCATCGGGCGAGGTTCCGGCGGGCGGAGAAG
>JAFDVU010000330.1 GCA_018268835.1 Acidobacteriota bacterium
TCTCCAGCGGGTCGCTGGCCTCGAGGTTGAACAGGCGATGCGTGGTGAGTCCGCCCTTCAATTCCGCCGGCGGGCCGAGCGCGATCACCTTGCCGCGATACATCAGGGCGAGGCGGTGGCAGTACTCGGCTTCGTCCATGTAGTGCGTGCTGACGAAGATGGTGTGGCCGGCCGCGGCCAGGTCGTGGATGAGGCGCCAGAACGCGGCGCGCGCCAGCGGATCGACGCCGGAGGTGGGTTCGTCCAGGAACAGCACCGGCGGTTCGTGCAGGATGGCGCAGCCCAGCGCCAGCCGCTGCTTCCATCCGCCGGAAAGCGTCTGGGTCAGCGTGCCGCGGCGCTCCGTGAGATTCGCCATTTCGAGGACGTAGCTCTTGCGTTCGGGACGGCGCTCGGGCGGCACGCCGTAAATCCCGCTGAAGAAGTCGATGTTCTCTTCCACCGTGAGATCGTCGTAGAGCGAGAACTTCTGCGACATGTAGCCGATCGAGCGACGGATTTCCTCGGGCTGTGTGGCCACATCCAGCCCGTTCACGCTGGCCGAACCGGAGGTCGGCGTGAGCAGTCCGCAGAGCATCCGGATGGTGGTCGATTTGCCGGCGCCGTTCGGCCCCAGGAAGCCGAAGATCTCACCCTTGGAGACGGTCAGCGAGACGCGGTCCACCGCCACGAAGCCGCCGAAGCGTTTCACCAGGTCTTGAATCTCCACTGCGTTCATGCGTGCGCGGCTCCCTCCGCGGCCTGAATGGTCTTGATGAAGGCGCCTTCGAGCGTGGCCGTGCCGGTATCGCGTTTCATCTCGTCGGGCGGGGCGCAGCGAATCAGGCGGCCGCGATGCATCAGGCCGACGCGGTTACAGCGCTCGGCCTCGTCGAGATAGGCCGTGGTCAGGAAGATGGTGATCCCGTCTTTGAGGAGTTCGTAAAGGATGGCCCAGAAATCGCGGCGCGAGACCGGGTCCACGCCGTTGGTGGGCTCGTCCAGGAACAGGATTTCGGGCCGATGCAGGAGCGTGCACATCAGCGCCAGTTTCTGTTTCATGCCGCCGGAGAGACGGCCCGCCTGCCGGCCGCGGAAGGGGTCCATGCGGGTCATGCGCAGCAGGCGCGCGGTGAGTTCCTCGCGTTCCGTGCCTTCGATGCCGAACAGGTCCGCGTAGAAGATCATGTTCTCCGCCACGGTCAGGTCCTGGTAGAGGCCGAAGCGCTGCGCCATGTAGCCGATGCGGTCCTTCACCGCCTGCGCTTCGCGCGCGGTGTCGTGTCCGGCGACGAGCGCCGAGCCCTCGGTCGGATCCATCAGGCCGCAGAGCATCCGCAAGGTTGTGGTTTTGCCCGCGCCGTCGGGGCCGACGAGGCCGAAGATCTCGCCGCGCGCCACCGTGAGGTCGAGGTGGTCCACCGCGGCAATCGCGCCGAACCGGCGAGTGAGGCTGCGCGTCTCGATGATGGCTTCCATCTACCGCTCCAGCACGATCTCGGCGTCCACCGGCATGTTGCTCTTCAACTGGCGGCCCGGGTTCTCCACGTCGATCTTGATGCGGTACACCAGCTTCACGCGCTCCTGCTGGGTCTGGATCTGTTTCGGCGTAAACTCCGCCTGCGAGGAGATGAACGTGATGTGCCCCTTGTAGACCTTGCCGGGTTCGTCGGTGGTGACCTTCACCTCCTGGCCGAGCCGGACCCTGGGCAGGTCGGGCTCGTTGATGTAGGCCCGCACCCACGGGTGATCGATGTTGCCCACGGTGACGACGCTGGTGCCCGGCGCCAGAATCTCACCCGGGTCGGACGCCTTCACCAGCACGACGCCGTCCACCGGCGAGACCGCGACGGTGTCGGAAAGCTGCGAATCGATCAGCGCCAGGTTGGCTTTCGAACGGGCGATTTCGGCGCGCCGCGTGGCCAGTTCCTCGGTGCGCCGCTTGACTTCGAGCGCGGTGGCTTCCGCCAGCTTCACCGCCGCGCGCGACCTTTCCACCACGGCCTGCTGCGCCTGGATCTGCTCCACGCGCGGGCCGGCCAGCACCAGCGCCTCGCGTTCCTTCGACGATTTCAGGATGGCGGAAGAGTTGTCGAAGCGGCTGCGGTATTGATCGTACTGCGCGGCGGAGATGTCGTCGTTCTTGAAGAGCGTCTGCGCGCGATCCCAGTCCTTGCGGGCGCGCTCCACTTCGGCCGTGGCGGCGTCCACCGCGGCTTTGGCGTCCTGCTTCTCCTGCGGGCGCGAACCGTGGCGCAGTTCGTCGAGCCTGGCTTCGGCCGCGGCCAGGTCGGCGCGACGAGTCTCCAGGTCCGCTGCCATGGTGGCTTTCTGGTA
>JAFDVU010000331.1 GCA_018268835.1 Acidobacteriota bacterium
AGGCGATCGACATGCGGACGGAGGCGCAGTTCCGCGAGTTACTGAAACAGGCGGGACTGTAAGGACCGGGGGCCGTTATTGGCGCGAAGACAAGAGGGCGATCGCGGGAATTTGCTCCGGAACATTGGAGGGTCGGGCGTGATACGACCAAGTGGCGCGGAAGCCAGTTTCCGCAAACGCTACTCTCTTTCCCGTGGCGGCGGGCCCGCCAATCCACGCGTCGTTTCTCGTCCACAATGCCCGTCCACACCCTCGCTCTGCTGCGCGAAAGGTCCATCGAGCAGAATGCGGGCAGCGGCATTTCGTCAACTGGTTTCGGCGCCTATTTCACCTGCACCAGCTGTCCCTTCTGGAAATCGAAAATGGCCGCAGCCCTTTCGACATCGGCCGGGGGCAGCGGGTTGAGGCGCTGAAGACAGACGTGCACGGTGCGATCGCGGAAAAACAGATTGGCGATGAAATACATATCCCAGTCGATGAAGGGATCGTGCAGGAAGACCACGGTCGAGTGCGGTTTGACGTGGGGATTCAGTGCCCGGAGTTGACTCAGGACCTGGGCGCCGCGACGGCCCTGGTCATATGCGGCGGGATTGATGAAGTTCAGCTTGCGCTGGTAGTTCAGTGCGGCGACGGCGACGACCGTGGCCGCAATCCCGGCCGCGAACAATACCCGCGGGGCGGGTAGGAACGCGACCACGCCCCGCAGGACGGCCAGGAACAACGAGACTGTCAGTACCGTCCAGCCGACCATGGGGATATAGAGGCAGCCTTGGAACCTGTCGGAGAGAAACTCGATGGGCAGCGGCGTAAGCAGAACCATGAACCAGCAGAAGCGCAACAGCGGCGAACTGCTGAACCAGGCAACGGTGGTGGCGACCACCCAGATTAAGACCACGGTCCAAAGGCTCACCACATCCGCGCGCATGAATAGATCGGTCAAAGAACCGCGCTGGAAATCGATAACGCGGGTAAGCGTGAAAACTGGAGCGTATGCCGGGCGTGTGGCCAGGGCATGCGGAACCAGGGCCTTACCGTAGATATAAAGAAGGTTCAGCGCGATGGAGAGGGCAATAGCCGGGGCCGCGCCGCCGAGCCATGCCCGGGTACCGGCCGGGTCCATCTTTTTCGGGCGGCAGTAGAGCCCCTCGAAGCAGACCAGCAGCACGGGCAGGGTTACGGCCATCTCCTTGGAGTTCAACGCACAAAGGTAGAGAGCCAGGAAAACCGCGACTTGCAATGCGTTCAACCGCCGGCCTCGGAGACGGATGCTGGTGTAGTAATTGAGCGCGGCCAGGTAGAAGAAGAAACACAGAACGTCGTAAATCATATCGACGTTGTATTGCAGGTTGGTCAATCCGGTGTGGTAACAGCCGATGAGGGTAACCAGGGCGGCCACAATGGCTTCCGCTCCGAGGCTCTTAACGAAACGGTAAATCAGCCAAGCGTTTGCCAGGAGGATGAGGGTAATCGCAGCTTGGAAGGCGGCCGGATTCAGACCGAATAGGTAGTATATGGGGAGATAGAAGGCTGCGCCCATGGGACGGAAGACGTCCTTCCAGAGCAGGAATTGGGAGACGATGGCGTGCCGGATTCCAGGCTGGAAGTAGATGCCGATGTTCATCAAGTCGTCCGCCGCAAGAGGCATGCGGACGCGGTCCCAATTGAAAAAGAGGAAGTAAGCGATCAGAGCGGGCGCAATCAGACAGCGCTGTGCGACGCTGTACAGTTTCCCGGGGGGGGGGGCATTTACTGTGAGTATACCCCGGACGGCACGCTACTTGCTCTTGCGGGCTCCAACGATTTCGGCGATCTCCTCGGCCGAGAGCCGGAAGTCCATGGCGCCCAAAACGCCATCGGCCAGCTCGGCCGAACACATCCCGACAATCGTGCTGGTGACGGCTTCGTGGCGCAGCACCCACGCAATGGCGATTTCACCGGTGCTCCGTCCGTGTAGTGTGACAAGTCGAGCAAACAGCGAAAAAGAAACGAGACGGATCTTGGCGCCGGCGCTTGGACGCTGGCCGTGTCCTGCGCGTTTAGAAACGGATAACGCCCCAGTGCCCGAATCATCGCCCTACACGAGGCCGTGGCTTGCGAAATCGCGTTGCCGGATATGGTCAGGCTCCAAGTTGACGTATCGTCGCCTTGGCGAGAAGTGCCTCGTCCCGGCAGGAATACACGGGCTCTGGACGTTACACGCCGCTTGCGGAAACTGGGCAGATCACCCGGGTGTGTAGTCGTCGTCGCTGATCTTGACCGGCGGCCGTTCCCAGCGCTGCGTCAGATGGCGA
>JAFDVU010000332.1 GCA_018268835.1 Acidobacteriota bacterium
ACTCAGAGGGTGGCGGTGGGAGGGGACTCACCGCCTGGGATGCTGTCTGTATTGATTTGATATTAGCAATTTCAGATCTTGTTGTCCACTACCCAGTGAAGATTTTTTAAAAAAACTTTTCGCGCCGTCTCCCGGCTGATATTCTTGGGGCTGCCATGAGGCTTTTACCGGTCTGCCTGCTGGGGGCCGTATCGCTGGCGGCCCAAACCGCCGAGACCCAGGTCTCCCGCGCCATCCTGCTGCCCGCTAACGAGGTCCCGGCGGTCAGCAATAGCGCCCGCGCGATTGCCGACGTGGCGGTCCACACCGTGCGGGACGCTTCGGGCGCGGTGGTGAGCGGCACGATCGAGGTGCTGGTGCGCAGCACCCTGGCGGCGGCCGTCACGGTCACGGGCGTGACCCTGCACAACGCGCCGGCGGGTAAAACCGGGCCCGCGATCTTCTCACTGGGGTTCTCCGCCACCAACACGCAGCCGCTACAGACCGGCGCCGACTCGATCCACCTGCCGATCGCCGTCACCGGCGCGGATGCCGGCGCGCTGGCCGGACTGCGCGCGCTCGTGGCCGACCCGGCCTCGTTCTACCTGAACCTGAGCACGACCACGCAGCCCAACGGCCTGATGCGCGGGCAACTGGCACCGGCCGCGATGGTAGTGCTGCTGGCGCGCATGGATTCGGCGCAGGCGATCCCGGCGCCGGCGAGCACGGCCGCGGGACTTGCGCAGGTGGTGGCGATCGGGACGCGGGACGCTTCCGGCAAATGGACCAGCGGCGAAGTGTACCTCTCGGCGACGTGCTCCTCCAACGATTCCTCGCTCTTCACCGGGTTCCAGGTCCACCCGGGTGCGGCGGGCGCGACCGGCGCGGCGGCGATATCCGCGACGCTCTTCCCCGGGTTGGCGCCGGACTATCAGGGGCGGGCCACGCTGGGGCCGTATTACACGGAGATCTCCACCACCACCGCCGCGCAGCTTGCCGGCTTCGCGGGCCTGTTTTCCAGCCCGGCGACCCAGTACATCGATATCCGCACCGCCGCCAATCCCGGCGGCCTGTTGCGCGGACAACTGCACGCGACCGACGCCATGCGCTTCCCGCTGCCGCTGGACAGCGCCAACGAACTGCACCCGACCAGCGTGCGCGCCGTGGCGCCTTCGGCCTTCACGCTCTACACGATGCGCAACGAGGACGGCAGCATCGCGGCGGCCACCCTGTTGAGCGACATCGACTACCGCTTCCCCGCCCCGGAGCACTTCCTGGGCGCCTATCTTCACAACGGCGGCGCGAAGACCGAAGGGCCGATCTCGCTCCAGGCGGCGCCGGATTGGGATTCCGACACGGGCATTGGGAACTACTACGGCTGGACGCTCCCGCTGCCCGACCTGGCGGCGGTGGACGACCTGGTCAAGAACCCGGCGGGCCACTACGCCAGCCTGCACACGGTGGACGACGCCACCGGCGCGGCGCGCGCGCAGTTCGCGGGGGATGCGGGGGGTCCGGCAACGGTCGCGGCGGCGATTGCCGCCGACCTGGACAAGACCGCGGCCACGGTGGCGCCGGGCGGGTTGATCTCCATCTTCGGAACCGGCCTGGTGCGGACGACGACCGACCTGAGCGGCTGGAGCGGACGGCAGTTGCCCGGCGCGCTGAACGGCACCAGTGTGCAGATTGCGGGCCGCGCGGCGCCGTTGGTCTATGTCTCCCCGGGACAGATCAACGCGCAAGTCCCTTTCGAGACACCGGCGGGTGTGCAGACGCTGACGGTGGACAACGGCTCGGGCGCGAGCGCGGCCTACAGCATCACGGTGGCGGCGGCGGCGCCGGCGATCTTCTTCTACCCGGTACCGGCCGTGCTCAAGAACGCCAACTACTCGCTGGTGACGGCGGCGAATCCCGCGCGGACAGGCGACGTGCTGCTGGTTTTCGCCACCGGGATGGGCCAGACCGCGCCGGCGGCGGGCACGGGCCTGCTGGTGGCGAGCGACGTGGTGGCGCGGACCGCGCCGGTGACCGCGACCATCGGCGGGCGCGCGGCGACAGTGGTGTACTCGATCGCGTCGCCGGGCTTCACGGGGCTGTACCAGGTGGCGGTCACGGTGCCGGCGGGGGTGAGCGGAGCGTCGCCGCTAGAGTTGACGATGGGCGCGGCGGTCTCAAACACGGTGACGATCGACGTGCAGTGAGGGGCTACGCCGGGGTCAGGCCCAGGCCGGG
>JAFDVU010000333.1 GCA_018268835.1 Acidobacteriota bacterium
GCTGGACGGGCTCACGGGGCAGGCGTATCCGGCGTACACGCCGGATGACAGCGCGTACCTGGACTCGCAGCCCACCAGTACGCTGGTACACACCGACGGGACGATCTTCGCGGTGCAGGTGTCCAACGAGAACTGGAAGGATAGGTCGGTGGTCGGGATCGATCCCTTGAGTGGGGCGAGGAAGTTCATGGCGCTGCTGGAGATTCCGGAGGATACCGACACCGTGAACTATTGGAACCTGTGGACGTACGAGGCGATGATCGGGGGCGACGGGTATTACTATCTGCCCTATTCCTATGAGGCAACCCACAACGAGGGTTCGGGATATCAGACGTGGCACCTGAGGCTGTTGCGGGTGGACACGGCTGGGGCGTACGACGTGATGCAGGTATTGGACAAGACGGAGGCGGATCCACTGGTGGCGATGGTGGAAATCGAAGCGCACATAATCACAAACGCGGACACCGGGGCGCTGCTGACCTGGTCGGGGATGCCGTTTCGCCTACTAACGGCGGAGTTTGGGGAAACGGCGGGTGCACAGAGGATCGCGGCAGCGGGAGCGGCGCAGGAGGGCGAGGACTCGGGGCTGGAATTAGGGATGGCGATCACGGAAGGGACGAGTGTGACGGTGGTGGATGGGCCGCGCGTCCCGGGGCAGGTAGGAGCGGTGGCGCCACAGGTGGTGACGCAGGACGGGCTGTTTGTGGGAACGGTGCAGGCCGGGGACTGGGAGAATATGACGACGGTGATGGTGGCGTTCGATGCGACGGGAGCCACATACTGGAGCGTGGAAGGGGAAGAGCCCGTCATGGCGACAGACGACGGAGGAGTGATCACCAGGAACGGCCTGATGTACGACACAGCCGGAGGCGTGACGGGGTCAGTAGTCAGCATGGCCGTACAATCGTGGAGAGGCAATATGTACCTGTCGGGGCAGGCTACTCGAGTGGCTTTGACGAACTACCCCGCAGGCCTGACCTTGTGGGCGCAAGCTGCCGCAAACTACTCGAGTAACCATACTGCAAGCCGGCCGTGGTACTTCAAACTGGTCTGGCAAAACACGTTTTCCCTCTATCCAGACAACCCCCAATATCTGCCCGAACTGATCCGTGACGCGACCACGCAAGCTGGGGTCATCAAGACCGCCGCTCTGGCCGCACTAAAACGGGCATTCGATCAATACCCGGTCATGGTCAGCGAGGGCAGACCCAATACCGGAGACAATCGGGCGAATGTCATAGATGGGCAAAACTACAATAGCGACGGTGAGTCTTGCGGCTTGAGTAACCCATATCCCCCATCACATGAGAGTAGTGTGTACTACCTCGCTCACATGGAAGGCGCCCAATGGGCGCTTCCGATTGTGCTCCAAACAGCCCAGGACGCCCAGGCAGCGGTCGCCCGGGTGGATCTGATGAAAGCCATAGGCGCAGGCATCGGCAATACTGCAGCATACGAGGTTGGCCATCAATTCTTTGGCAAGAACAAGAGAATCGGCATGGACGACAGCTCGGTTCACACTTACAACGGGCAAGGCTGCGCCGGCGCTGACGCACCTTGGAGCTATGGAGTGGGAGCTATCCAATGGGGGAGGCCTACGGCCGAGGCCTGGAAGACCGCATTGGGAGTGGGGTGGCATCGGTGAAGATAAGTCGATCATCGCTGCTCGCAGTGTTTGTGCCTGTGGGGTTGGTGTTCCTTGGCTGGTTCTGCCTAGCCGGCCCGGTCTTGCTGCACACCCACATCTTGACGAAGGAAGACAAGTCGTGTGTCGACTACGACAAGGAAACCACAGGCCTTACGGTCTTCAACCCGTTTCGCTTACGAGGTCCAGAACGGACGGCAGATCTGTTCTTGAGGGCGGCATCGAAGAGTAAGTGTATGTCTGGAATTGACAGTGGACTCTGTAACTTTGTGACGCAGCGTCGTTTTCGAGCCACGTCCTGGTGGCTCGCTAACCGCTGGGATTGGAACTCCGCCAGGAGCATCAGGCTGTTCTACAAGCTCAGGATGGGATCTCTGGAGTGCGCCCAGGGGGGCAACTGCGCCGCGGCACACGTGGACCTGAGGTTGCAGGGGCCAGACTGGCAGGTCGTCGGCTTTGGCTTCGGGTGCGGGCCGCCGGCCCGGACTGGTGGTGAATGACGGGGCACTCGCAAGCTGGACGGGCTCACGGGGCAGGCGTATCCGGCGTACACGCCGGATGAC
>JAFDVU010000334.1 GCA_018268835.1 Acidobacteriota bacterium
CGTAATCGGCGCGGATCCCCTCCGCGTTTTCCGCCTTCGGTCCGACGATCTTGATCATGTTCAACGCCAGTTCGCTGTTGTGCAGCTTGATGCGCGTCGCCTGATAGTACGCCCACTGGTCGTTGGCGGTGGACTTGTGCATGATCGAGGCGGTGTGCGTGCGATGCGAAAAAATGGTGACTACCGCCAGGAAGACGCCCAGTACGCCGGCCTGAATTCCGACCCGCTTCCCGGCCGGGTCGCTCGCGTGTTCGTGTTCGTGGTGAATTTCCAGTTCGGCCATAGAATTCCCCTATTATAGGCATCAGGGTGACCGCCGAAGAACAATTTATGCGGGAGGCGCTGGCGCTGGCGCGTACGGCCGCGCACGAAGGAGAAGTCCCCGTCGGCGCGGTGCTGGTCGCCGGCGGCGAAATTGTCGGACAGGGCTGGAACGCGCCCATCGCCCGCCGCGATCCCACCGCCCACGCCGAGATCGCCGCCATCCGCGAAGCCGCCGCCCGCCTGGGCAATTACCGCCTGGACGGCGCCGATCTCTACTGCACGCTCGAACCCTGCGTCATGTGCGCCGGCGCGATCGTCCACGCCCGCCTGCGCCGCCTCGTATTCGGCGCGCGCGACTTGCGCTTTGGCGGCGTGCGCAGCAAGTTCCAGGTCGCCGATTCGGACGTGCTCAACCACCGCGTCGAAATCGTCGAAGGCGTGCTCGGCGCCGAGTGCACGGAGTTGCTGCGCGATTTCTTCGCGGCGCGGCGCTGAGCCGCCCGTCCCCGCGCTACTTGCGCAGGTAGGCGTCGTCGCCAGTGATCCAGTCCATCCGCTTGGGCGCGAACGTGTCGATCACGTCGGTGTCTTCGAGTACTTCCACCCCGTGCGGCACGTCCGGCGGAATCACCAGGCACTCGCCGGCGCGCAACTCCTTCACCTCGCCACCGATCGTGAACTTCAGGGCGCCGCTGATCACGAAGGAAACCTGCTCGTTGATGTGATGGTGCACCGGCACCACCCCGCCCTTCTTCAACGTGAGCCGCGCGATGGTCATGTTGCCGGTGTGGATCGCGCGCCGCGTGATGTGCGGGTTCATCTCTTCGGCGGGCACCGATGCCCAGTTGTATTGCAGCATGTGCCGATTCTATCAACTGCCGGCTATCCGGGACTTTCCCGCACGATAGGTTATGATAGGGGCTTATGAAAGGCGTAGTTCTGGCCGGTGGCACGGGCAGCCGTTTGTTTCCGCTGACCAAGATCACCAACAAACACCTGCTGCCCATTTATGACCGCCCGATGATCTATTTCCCCATCCAGACGCTGGTGGATGCGGGAATCCGCGATATTCTCATCGTGACCGGCGGCCGCAATTCGGGCGATTTTCTGCGCCTGCTGGCCAACGGCAAGCAGTTCGGCCTGAACCACATCAACTATACCTACCAGGAGGGTGAGGGCGGCATCGCCGACGCGCTCAACCTGGCCGAGCACTTCGCCGACGGGCACAAGATCTGCGTCGTCCTCGGCGACAACATCATCGAGGGCGACATCCGCCAGGCCGCCGACCGCTTCCGGCAGCAGGACACTGGCGCGCACATCCTGCTCAAGGAAGTCCACGACGCCGAACGCTTCGGCGTGGCCGAGGTCTCCGGCGACCACATCGTGGGCATCGAGGAAAAACCGGCCCGGCCCAAGTCCAACCTCGCCGTCACCGGCATTTATATGTACGACGCCACGGTCTTCGATAAGATCCGCACCCTGGTGCCGTCGCGCCGCGGCGAACTGGAAATCACCGACGTGAACAACGCCTACATTCGCGAAGGCACCATGACCTTCTCCTACCTGGACGGCTGGTGGACCGACGCAGGCACGTTCGATTCGCTGCTGCGCGCGGCCAATCTCGTCGCGAAGTCCTCGCCCCGTTCCGCCGCCGAGGACGAAGCGGCGGCATCCACGGAAGGGGCGGTCCGCGCGTGATGGCGAACAGGACCACCCAGGCGCCGGGGCGCCGGATCACCGGGCACGGCGGCCTGGAACTGGCGCTGCCGAATAATGAGAAGGGACTCGGCAACCTGATCGGCGCGCCCGATTCCAAGGCGCTCATCGAGGGGGTGCGCGCCATGCCCTTCCCGGTCTATCCGGACGACCGCGGCTACTTCCTGGAAGTGCAGCGCATCGGCCGCGG
>JAFDVU010000335.1 GCA_018268835.1 Acidobacteriota bacterium
ATGACGCATCACACCCGGTAGCAGTACCCCAGGGGGCGGCGCAAGCCGCCCCCTTTTTCATGCGCCGCCCTCGGGCCAAGGGTTTCTCAGATCAGCCGCAACGGCAACCGTAACCGGCCATACAGTCGGGTCCGGGATCTTCCGCCTCGCGTGCCACCCCTTATATTTCCGCGCCCCCGCGGGACCCTAACGAGACATTGAAGCTACCGCACTCACCGTTGCCATTGTGCGTTCGTTTTCCGGGAAGAAATCCGCTTCCCGCCGCGTCCAATGGATTAACGGGTGGCGGCAACTCACCACCCTCCTGTGCGGGTATGTCGAGGATTCCCACAAAAGAGCTAAAGATGTCTGAATATACCTCAATCTTTTCAAGGTATACTGTGAGTGCGCGAGGTCTTGCATGAAGAAATACGGCAAATTTGCTGTTTTGATTGCTGTCGTGATCGGGACCCTGGTCTGGCTGGCCACTGCCGGCATGAAGGAAAACAATACCTACTACAAGACCATCACCGAACTGAGCAAGATGGGAGATCAGGCCTACGGAAAACGCATACGCGTCGGCGGGGACGTCGAGGCCGGCTCCATCGAGCGTGTCGGCAGCACGGTTCAATTCGTCCTCATCCAGGAGAACGCCCGCCTCAAGGTCGCCTACAACGGCACCGATCCTCTCCCCGATACCTTTAAGGATGGCGCGCAGGCGCTGGCCGACGGCAAACTCGCCAAGGACGGCGTGTTCCATGCCGGGAAGATTCAGGCCAAGTGCGCGTCCAAGTATCAGGCCAAACCGGGGATGGCTCCCGGGCAGTCGGCTCCGAATATCAACTCCGGCAAGTCGAGCGTCTAACGAGGGTTTATGGAAAATCTGGGCGGTCTGGCCATACTGTTGGCCTTTTGCGTGGCAATCTATGCCACCGTAGCGAGTGTCGTCGGGAAGCTCAAAAACAAGCCTTTTCTGATAGTTAGCGCGCAGCGCTCGGTCTACGCCACGTGGACGCTGCTCACGCTCGCCGCCGGCATCCTGGTTTACAACCTGATGAGCGGCGACTTCCGCTTCGCCTACGTCGCCGAGCACTCCAACAAGACCATGCCGCTGCTCTACAAGTTCGCGGCGTGGTGGGGCGGGCAGGAAGGCTCCCTGTTGTTGTGGAGCTGGCTGCTGGGCACCTACACCCTGGTCGTCGTCGTCACCAACCGCAACCGCCTGCGCGACATGATGCCCTGGACCCTCGCGGTCCTCACCACCATCCAGACATTCTTCCTGCTGCTCAATAATTTCATCGCCAATCCCTTCCAGATGCTGGCCACCGACGGCCTCATCGTCAACGTGGGCGACGGCAACGGGCTTAGCCCGCTGCTGCAATACCCCGCCATGGCCATCCACCCGCCGATGCTCTACCTCGGCTACGTCGGCTTCGCCGTACCCTTCGCCTTCGCCATCGGCTCGCTGATCACCCGCCAGCCCGGCGAAGCCTGGATCCACATCACCCGCCGCTGGACGTTGGTCACCTGGTTCTTCCAGAGCGCCGGGATCATGCTCGGCGCCGGATGGGCCTATCACGTCCTCGGTTGGGGCGGCTACTGGGGCTGGGATCCGGTCGAGAACGCTTCGCTGCTCCCCTGGCTCTCCGGCACCGCCTTCCTGCACTCCGTCATGATGCAGGAGAAGAAGGGCATGATGAAGGTGTGGAACATCGTGCTCGTCAGCGGCACCTTCTTCCTGTGCATCCTGGGCACGTTCCTCACGCGCAGCGGCGTGGTGCAGTCGGTTCACGCCTTCGCGC
Source organism: Acidobacteriota bacterium (assembly GCA_018268835.1). Taxonomy (GTDB): domain Bacteria; phylum Acidobacteriota; class Terriglobia; order Bryobacterales; family Bryobacteraceae; genus Solibacter. Next base: position 1,782 of record JAFDVU010000335.1, read on the forward strand.
GCTCCGAGATCGGGAAGTACTTCGTCAGCTTCATGGCCATCGGAATCGCGGCCACCATCTACCTGATCCTCGATCGTCTCAAGTACCTCAAGAGCGAATCCCAGCTCGAAAGCGTCGTCTCGCGCGAATCCAGCTTCCTGTTCAATAACCTGATCCTGCTGGCGAGCTGCTTCGCCGTTCTCTGGGGCACGCTCTTCCCGGTGATCAGCGAAGCCGTCAGCGGCGACAAGATCTCGCTCGACGCCGACTGGTACAACCGCCTGATGGTGCCCATCGGCCTGTTCCTGCTCTTCCTCACCGGCGTGGGACCGCTCTTCGCCTGGCGCCGCACTTCGGTCGATAGCCTGCGCCGCAACTTCCAGTGGCCCGG
>JAFDVU010000336.1 GCA_018268835.1 Acidobacteriota bacterium
CCGCGTCTCCGCGTACCCGTAGTAACTCAGCGCCGTCAACTCCCCGGCCACTCCGTAACTCGCGCTCGCCACGCCGCCGTTCTCCGTCATGCCGCCCACCCGCCCCATCGCGTCGAACGTCATCTGATACACCGGCGCGATCCCAGGGGTCCCCGGATACGCAATCTGCGTCATCCGCCCCTCCGTGTCCCAGCTATAGCCCGTGTCGAAGGTCTGCGTCCCGTCGCTGAACTGCTGCGCCGTCACCCTTCCGGCCTGACTGTAGCTGTACAGGTACTGGAAATTGTGCCCCAGCGTCGGAAACGTCACCGCCGTCAGCCGTCCCCACGCGTTCTGCGAGTACGACCCGTTCAGCGGATTCGTGTCGTAGTAGTAGTTCACCCGCGAGTACGGCACCTCCACCAGCGGCGACCCCGCCCAGTGCTGCACCTCGCTCAGCCGCCCGTACGTGTCGTAGCCGTACCGCGTCTCCTGCCCCTTCGCGTCCGTCCGCTTCGTCACGTGATGCGAGCCGTCATACTGATACGTCACCGTGCCGTTCTCCGGATTCGTCGCGCTCGTCAGGTCGCTTCCGGTATAGACGAACGTGCGCGTCTGGGTCACCCCGTTGCGCGGCATCGACACCCCGATCAACTGCCCCAGCACGCTGTACGTGTAGTTCGTCACCAGGTCAGATCCTCCGGCCGGGTCCGGTTCAATCACCCTTATCAGGTTGCCCAGAGCATCGCTCTGTTGGATCTTCCACTTCCCCGCCGGATCCGTCACCTTCACCAGGTTGCCGCTGTACCCGCCATAGCTGGTCAGGTACTGGGTCGTCGTCACGCTGCCGTCCGGAGCCGTCACGCTGACCGTCCGTCCGCTTCCATCATAGGCGTACGTCGTCCACACCGGAGTCCCGCCCGGCGCATAGGGCTGGCTCACTCTCCACAACTTCCCCAGCGGCGAGCAGGCGCACGCCGCGTACTGCGTATCCACCTGGCTCACCGTCACCGAATCGTGCCCGCTCTCCACCCGCGTCGTCCGCCCGAACCCGTCCAGCGTGGTCTTCTTCCACCGCGCCCCCGCCCCGCTCCCCACCGTCGCCGTCTGCGTGTTCGCCGTCGCCCCGCCCACCCCGTTGTACGTGTAACTGTAATTGGTCGTCGCCCCGTCGGGTATCGTCGATGCCTGCGGACGCCCCAAGCCGTCATACGTCGTCGTCGCCTGCGCCCCGTTCGGCGCGATTACACTCGTCACCGCCCACGAACTCGCGTAGCTCATGCTCGTCGCCAGATTGGAGTTTCCATTAGGCGTCACCACTCCCGGCAGCGAGTACCCCGTCGAACTCGATGGCGTCGTGCTCACTGCGCGCCCCTGGAGGTCTCCCGCCTTCACCATCACCCCAGTGGTCTCATACTGGTAGCACGTCGTGTCGCCCAACTTCGTCGCCACTCCCAGGTTCCCCCGGTAAATCATCCCGCTCCCATAGTTCGCATCGTCGTGCAGAAACGTTCCCGTCCGCGACACCAGTCCCACCGTGCACGCCCCGTACGACTGCGTGTCGTACAGGTTCGTCACCACCGTCGTCGCACCCCCGCCCGCCGGCGTCACCGTCACTTGCGTCACCCGGTTGAAAATATGCCGCGACGTGTAGTTCCCATCCGTCAGGTACGTGAAGTTGTACGTCTTCGCCGGCGTCGCCAGGTTCCCGTAATCGTACGCCTGCGACTGCGTGAGGTTGCCGTTCACATCCACCGTCTGCGCGCTCTTCGAACTCACCTCGTCCGCCGCCCCGGGCTTCACCTTCGTCACCACGCTGCCCACGTATACATTGCCGTTGGCGTCGCTGGTCCAGGTGTACTCGCTGCGCACCAGCCGCGCCCCGCCCGCACCCTGCTCCTCGTAGCTCGCCGGCAGACTGTTGCCGCCGAACGTCCACAGCTTCGCCGATCCCACCGCCGCATCCGCCAGTGTTGCTGAACTGTGCACCGCAACCCCGCCGTCCCGCGTGAACGTCCACGTATCCCCGATCGCCGTCCGCTGCGTCACTTCCCGGTACTTCGTCGTCGTCGCGCCTTCGCCGTACCCCCACCCGATCGCCCCGCCCAGCGGCGTCGTCATCGTCGTCATCTCACCAAACCCGTTGTACCCGAACGTGTGCGCCACC
>JAFDVU010000337.1 GCA_018268835.1 Acidobacteriota bacterium
TCGCGGATCTGCTGCTGATAGCGCAGGCGAAGGCTGTCCAGCGAAGGCCGGGGCCTTTCGAAAATCGAAAGCGTGGTCAATCCCGCGTTCTCCGGAGGACCGGGCACCACGCCCCACCGCAAGAACAGGAAGGTGATCCCGGTCAACAACACCGCGGTCATGATTCTGTCGACGAGCGGCGATTCCCAGATAGCGGCCTGCTGCGCGGCGAGCACGAGGAAGAAGAGCAGGTGGCCGGCTCCGAAGCCGAGCAGCGCGCGGCGGGAATCCGCCGGGTCCGCGAGCGAGGCCAGCGGCCAGGCAAAGCAAGCCGCGGCGATCAGAATCCCGCCCGCCACGCGGATCAACGAGGCCTTGTACCAGGGCAATCCGGGCAGGTCGGTGCCCAGCCAGAGCGGCCCCCACAGGGAGAGCAGCAGTCCCAGGACCACGGCCAGGATGGCGTAAACGCGAAAAGCCCATCGCGCCTCGACCGGCGTCAGAATCGCATCGAACTCCATGGTTTGATCTTGCGCCTCCTTCCAGCATGGCCGCGTCCCGCAAAGGCCGCAAGTCCCCGTCCCCCGAATGGGGGACTGCTAACATCGAATTAATGCCGGGCGTCACTCGAAGGTTTCTGCTGTTCGGTTCACTTACGGCGGCGGGGTTGCGAGCCGCGGAGAAGGGCGCGTCCTTCCCCTCCGACGCCACACGCTACCCGGACCCGGTGACTTCGATCGACGTGTACCGCCTCACCAGTCCGGAGTACTCCACCACGATGACCGCGTATTACAATCGCGGCATCGCGCGCAACAGCGGCTGGATGCTGTGCTGCTGCGACCGGGTGGGATCGCCGCAGGGGTTCCGGCTGGACCTCAAGGGCGGCGAGATGAAGCAGTTGACCGAGGCCGAGGATCTCGACGGCACGACCCTCACGCTGCTTCCGGATAACCGCGCCTTCTGTTACGCCGCGGGGCGGAGCGTGTGGCTGGCTCCGGCGACGGGCGGCGGGCGCAAGCGCGAGGTCTACCGCATCGCCGAAGGCTGGGAGCGCGCCGGCGGCATCAGCGTGGGTCCGGACGGCACGCACGTCACGCTGGCGGAGCGCAAGGGCGATACCTGGCGGCTGCGCATCGCGCCGCTCACCGGCACCGGGGCGCGCACCGTGATCGAATCGCCCACCGCGATGACGGATCCGATCGCGCGTCCCATGCGGGCGCAGATCCTCTACCGGCAGGCCGAAGACGCCATGGGGCTGGTCAACATGGACGGCACGCAGAACCGGAGGCTGAAGCTGGCGCCGGGCGGCGTGGGCACGCCCGATTGGGCCACGGACGGGCGCACCCTGCTGTATCTGAATTTTCCGCTGGACCACACGCAGTTGAACAACTTCCGCGAGTTCAATCCGGATGCGAACACGGACAAGACGATCGGCAAGACCAGCCAGTACGAATCGTTTTCGGCCAACCACGATGCCAGCGTGTTCGTCGCCGCCAGCCGCAACAACGCGTCGCCGGACGTTTTCCTGTACCTGCGCGTGACGCAGAGCGAGCGCACCCTGTGCGAGCACAAGAGCCGCGCCGGCTGGGTGGACCCGGTGTTCGCGCCGGACAGCCAGCGGATTTACTTCCAGAGCGACCGCCACGGCAAGCCGGCGATCTACTGCATGCACGTCGAAAAACTCGTGGAGAAAACGGAGGCCGGATGATCCGCATCCTGCTGGCGGCAATACTCGCCGCGGCGCCGCTGCCGGCGGCGACGAAGATCGCGGTCACGGTGGTGGAGCAGAAAACGGGCGCGCCCGTGACCAACCTGGCAGCCGGGGATTTCGCCGTCTTCGACGACAAGACCCCGCGCCAGGTGGAGGACGCGGCGTATTCCACCGAGACCCTGGACCTGATGCTGCTGCTCGATACCTCCCTCGCCGGCGGCGCCGTGCAACCCATGGCGCGGGACTTCGTGGCACAGTTGCAGCCGAAGGAGCAGATGGCGGTGGTGGCGTTCCATTCCTCGGCCGACCTGATCCAGGACTTCACTTCGAGCCAGCAACTGATCCTGCGCGCCATCTCGCGCGTGAAGTACGGCAACCAGCCGCACCTGCTGGACGCGCTGTACGCGGCCATCGACGGCGGCTTCCAATCCAC
>JAFDVU010000338.1 GCA_018268835.1 Acidobacteriota bacterium
GGGAATGGAGCGCAAGCCGCGCGATTCTCTCCGCGATCGTCGACGTGCCTGTCACGGTCGCCTCACTGCCAAATGGGCACTACTGCCCGAAGATCGCCGAGGCAGCGGCCGCAGCGGGCATCGAGGTGCTGCTCACCTCCGTGCCCACCGCGTCCGAATGGCGCGTGGATCGTTGCCTGGTGCTGGGACGCTACTGCGTGCGCAGGTCCACGCCAGTGAAGGTCGCAGCGGCCATTGCCGCCGGGGCGCGGTGGCCGAGGATGGGACAGGCGCTGGCATGGTCCTTGAAGAAAGGCTTACGGCGCGTAGCCGGCCCCTGGTACCGGCGTCTCCGCGAGTCCTGGCCCGCCGGTCGGACAGCAGGAGAGAGAAGGATCTGATGGCCCACGCAGCACTCCCGATATCCCTGCGGCACCGTCTGGGGAACGCCCACACGGTATTTCAGGAGCGGGTGCTTTCTTTTTCTCGATCGATCGTCTTCGAGAGCCCTTGCCGCGAGGCCGATACCGCCGAAGCCGCCTCGCTCGTGGCGTTCCGATTCGGCAGCGCGGCGGATCTCAGCGCGCTGCGGGAGCACGAACACGATTACAGCCCGGCCGCGAAGCGATTTGGATTCGAGCGGCTGGATGAAGGCGATTCGATCGTCGTCGGTGAGTCTGCCGGTGCGATTCTCTTCTACGCCTGGCTCATGTACCGTCAAATCGAGTTGGATGAGGGGGTCTGTGTCCCGGTCGCACCCGGCATGGTCTACAGTTACAAGGTCTTCACAGCGGCGAACGCCCGCGGCCGCGGAATTTGCGGCGCCTACTACCGCTTCATCCGCCCGCTACTGGCACGGGAGGGATTCTCGCGACTGTCCTGCCGGGTTCTTGCCCAAAACAAGGCGTCCCTGCATGCGCACTGCCGCGCCGGTTTCGTGGCCCGGGGGACGTTCTGCAGGCTGCTCGCGGCGGGAAGCGTCCTTTATCGCGCAGATGCCAGGTTGTGCCCGTGGTTGCACGAAACCGGCTTATCCGGCCGATTCGCCGAGGGACGCTGGGTGCGCCGCCAGGATCTCTTGTCACCCCAGGAAGTGTCTCTGACCTGAGCTCACCCTGAAGCGCGGTCTCCCGATCCTGCCGCTGAAGATCGGCCGGTTGGCACCGTAGAACAGAGACGAATCAGAGCGGTTCTTCAACCTCAGGCCTGGCAGTCCTGTTGGCAATGAACTCAAGGAACAGTTCACGAAAAACGGAAACCGCGCCGGACAACCCGTGGGCGTCCGGCGCGGTTCCTCGCAACTTCAGAGTGTTACTGAACGGTGATCGTGGGGCTTTTCGCGGTGATCTGGTATCCCACCACGTAACGCAACTCGTAGAGTCCGGGCGTGGTTGGGACGGTTACGGTATACACGCCGCTGGTAGCGCCCATGGTGTACTGCTTCCAGACGGGCTGGTCGTTGGTAGCTCCCACTGCGTACAATCCGACCGTATCTGCCCAGGTGGCGGGTCTGCCGGTGGGCGCGGTGAATGTCGCCTTGAGGGTGCCACCCGCGGACGCCACGGTGTTACTGAGCACGGCAAATCCCGCGGTTCCGATCGGAAGTTGGGCGCTGATTGCAGCGACTTTGTTGGTACTGGCGTTGATGTAGTGAAACTCCCAGATGCCGGGCGACGTGGGCACGTTCACTACGAACGAACCGCTGGTCGCCGATCCCGTCGCGCCGCTCCAGGTGTACCACCACGGGATGGATCCGTAACCCGTAAGCCAGATCGCGTCATACGAGGAGTGCCCGCTAGGCGCAGTCCAGCTAACCCGGACCTGCGTGCTGCTGACCTGCACCCAGTTCACCGAATAGCCGGTGCTGATTGGAGTGGTGGGACTCAGAGTGACGACAGCGCTGGCGGACTTGGTCGTGTCTGCGGCCGACGTCGCGATCACCTGAACCGTCTGCTGGCTGGCGATCGTCGCCGGAGCCGTGTACAGACCCGAGGAGGAGAGCGTGCCCACAGCCGGATTCATCGTCCAGG
>JAFDVU010000339.1 GCA_018268835.1 Acidobacteriota bacterium
CAGAAGGCCGTCGGCGCGGCTCTCGATACCCCCGCGTATTTGAGTCACTTCAGCTCATCCCTGGACAGTATCAGCAACGCGATCGTTTCCGAACTCGATCCCGAAACGAAGCCCACCCTGGACAGCATCACGAACCTGGGCCGGGAAGTGGTGAACCGGACCTTCGACACGCTCAAGGCGCCCGCTTTCGATCCGCGTCAGGTGATGCACGCGACCAGCGACATGATCCGCAAGACAGCGGATGCGATGGCCAAGGGTCCGGCGGCGGAACCCGCGTCAGAGGAACATGCCAGCGCGGAGCCCCAACCCGCGGAAGAGGCCCTGACCGGGAAGTAGCCTCGGCCGGCCGTCTGGAATCTCCGGGCCGCGCTTTGTAGAAACCAGGATGGCGAGCCACACCCGTCAAAGAGACTTGGCGCCCGAGGTGTTGTGCCGGACTCTGCTGGACCTGGGCGGGCTGGGCGCCGCATTCGCCAACTTCCTTCGCTGGCGGGCGGATCTGCTCCCTACGGATCTGGTGGTGGCCTTTCGCGCAGCGCGTGAGGACGTCCCCGTCTCCCGCGTTGATTTCTGCGTGGCGCTGCGCGAGGATCTTGGTGCGCGCGGTGGCCAACTCGCGCATGAATGCGACCCCGCACCGTGCTGGAGCAGCCTTTCCCGCTATGCGTTCCTTTCCCGCTACCTGGGCCGGCGGGTCGTGGTGCAGTTCGCCCGGGAGCCGGTGGGGAAGGCCGAGTTTCAGAGTTTCGAGCGTTCGCTCAGGAAGATTCCGGGTGCCGCGGGGCTCTCCTTCCTCTCTCACGCAGTGCTGGCGGAATTCCAGGAATGGATGAGGCTGACCGATGATCCCGGGCGGGAACGGTCGTACATGGAAGCCGTGGGCGAGGTGCGCGATCAAATCTCTTTCGCTTTCCCGGAACTGATTCCGGAACTTTGCACCGGGAAGATCCTGTGCTGGTATTGCCCCGAGGGCGCGCCGATTTCGGAGCGGCTTGCCGCCGGCGACCCGGCGGCGGCCGGCCAACTGGCGCAGATGGCGCTGGAGCAGGTCTGCATCCTCGGAATGGTCGATGCCGAATTCGACCCCGCGGACATCACCGTGGCCGCGGACGGCACCGTCGGCGTACGCCGTTGGGGCCGCATGCTGTCGCTGCCCCCGGCACTCGTCCCGGCCGCAGTCAAGTATCTCTCCTCGGTGATGGCCGGGGAGTCCGCGGCCGCCGGCCGCATGCTGCTGCGGTTGGCGGCGGGCAACTGCCCCATCCACCTCGAGTCCGCGCTGGTCAAGACCCTGGCGAATTCGGAACCGGAATTGAAGGGTAAACTTCGTTTCTCCCCTTCCGCCGCGGCGTTCGAAAGCAACTGGCGCTCGGTGAAGAGTCTGGTGCCGCGCATGCCGCTGTTTCTCACCTGCCTCCATCGCAACCTGAACGCCCTTGGATACTGGTGCGCGTCGGCGCCCGGGCAGCAATCGGCGGCGGGCGCCGACTGCATGGCGGAAGTGCAATTCGCGGTCCTCGGCCGCCTCGTGCGCCGCAGGCTGGGGACCCTGGTTTCACGCGACGCCGCGACGGAGTGGGCGGCGGGCTCCGCCATGTTGTTTGTCGAGACCATCCGGCAGGCGGCGCGGACGGCGGAGGATTTTCGCGACAACGAGCTTGCCATCGGCATCGATCTCGCGGAAACCGCCTTGGACCCGGAGACGCGGAACCGGGCGGTACATAAGCTGGTTTCCACCGGGATGCTTCTGGTCGTATTCTTGGTAAGTGCGGAGTGGGGCCGTACCGCCCAGCCGCCTTGGTCGGTGCTGCTTGAAATGGTGGCGGTCACAGCGTTCCTGGGATTGTGCTGGGTGGTGGTGAGACTTGGGTAATCGCGACGAAATCAACAAGATGATCGGTAAGATCGACTTCTTCTCCGGCCTGGACAAGAAGTTGGTGAACAAAGCCGCGGAAGCGGCCTTGATCCGCTCTTATCAGAA